>DASUYI010000592.1:0-2168 GCA_036377475.1 Steroidobacteraceae bacterium
GAAGATGTCGCGCTCCCACGGCTCGAGCTCGGGCGCGTGGTGCGCCAGGAACCAGAGCAGGTCGCGCTCCGGGTGCGGCGGCACGGACGCCCGAATCTTTGCCCGGGCATCACGACTGGGTGCCGGGATGTCGGGGCCGAGTGAGCGGAACCGCTGCAGGAACGGGTCCGCGGTCGATTCTTCTTTCCGGGTCACTTCCGTCGGATACGGCTCGCGTCGCAACGCTGCGTCAACGTTCACGTGCTGCTCGAGCGCGAGCGCGGCATCGAGCACGGTCTCGACGCGATCCGCGCCGTGCGTCTCGATCGCGACGGCGATCTGGCGGGCGTGCGCCGCCGCAAGCTCCACGATGTGCTCGCCCACCTGCGTGGCACTGCGCCGGAACAGCAGGTTATTTGCGGAGAAATCGGCGTGCCCGAGTACGTGTGCCGCGACGAGTATGTTTTCCGCGTCGCTGTTGTTGCGCGCGAGATAGGCGTGGCCCGGATTGCCAGGGAACACGACCTCGAACAGGCGCGACAGGCCGAGCCGGTGCTGCACGAGGCGGTAGATGTAACGCACGCCGAACGACCAGTGCGGCATACGCACCGGCAGCCCGTAGATGGCGATCTCCATCATCAGGCTGTCGGGCACCGCCTCGAACTCGACCGGCCGATAATCGAGCCCCTCGGCCCGGGCCAGGGCCTCGAGCGATGCGAGGTGCGTGCGCCAACCGTCGTTCACGTAACCCCCTCAGGCCTCGACCCGCTCGCGGCCGAAGAAATGGCGCACCGCGGGCCAGATGTCGTCCGGCCCACGCGCCCGGAACGCGCCGACCGGCCGACGGTCGGCAACGAGCCGCAGGAACAGGTGACCGATTTCGCTGCTCGGCGTCGACCCCATCGACGAGCCGACCTCGAGGAATCCCGCGTACTGCAGGTCTCCCAGCAGCGAGTCCAGGCCTGCCTGCGTCGCGTCGCGATCACTCGGCGAGTTCTCGCCGTCGGACGCATAGAACACATACAGGTTGTGATCGGCGGCCGCGTAGCGCGTATCGACGATCTCACGCACCTTGCCCAGCGCCGCGGACATGAACGTACCGCCCGAGCCCGTGACCTGGAAGAACTCCTCTTCGGCGAACTCCCACGCCTGCGTCGTGTGTGCGACGAACACGATCTCGAGGTGGTGGTATTGCCGCCGCAGTCCCTGCACTGCCCAGAAGAAGAACGACTTCGCCAGCTTGCGGCATTGCTCGTCCATGCTGGCCGACACGTCGAGCACCAGGAACACCACCGCGCGGGTGGCGGGTTGTTCGCGTCGGGCAAGTTGCCGGAAGCGGAGATCGTCGTTCGTGAAGCCGCTCGGCTCCGGCTGCACGGTCTGGCGCTTGACGGCTTCCTTGAGCGACCGGCGACGGTCGAGCCGCGCGCGCGGTCCGCGTCGGTCCCAACCTTCGCGCGTCCAGTCGTCGTCGTGGGCACCCCCGGTCCGGTTGACCAGGTTGGGGAGCTGCATCTCTTCCCACATCCAGTCGACGATGTCGTCGACCTGGAACTCGAGCACGTACTCGATGCCGCCGTCGTCATCACCTCCGGTACCACGCCCCGCCCCGTCGTTGGGATCGCCCGGCCGCGCGAGCTGGTCCCCCGGCTTCGCGGCGCCCTGGCCGACACCCGAGACCGAGGTCGGCGACCGCAAACGGAACCGGTAGTGCTCGAGCATGCGGACGGGGACCTGCACGGTCGACCGCCCGCGCGACAGCACGTCGGCGCCGGCGATGACCTCCGGCAGGCGCGCGCGCACCGCGTCGCGGATCTTCTCGTTGTGACGCAGCCAGTCACGTGCGCCGCGCGAGAACAGGTCGTACCACGCGCTCACGTGGTCGCCATTGGACTCCTGCGGCATGTGGTCCCCGGTCACTCCTGCGCGAGCAGGGTCGTGACGTAGTTCAAAGCCTCCTGCGCGCTGTGCTCGTCGTAGCCGTATTCGGCGGTCAGTCGCTGCTGCACGGCCGAGATCTTGCGCTGGGCGTCGTCGTCGGGCCGCGCAGAGGACGTCACGAGCCGCAGCACGTCGCGGCGCTCCTCGAACAGGTACTGCTCGATCGCTTCGCGCAGCCGCGCGTGGCTCTTCAGCGTGAATTTCTCGCCCGTCTTGTACGCGACCATCGCCTTCCGCACGATCTCCTG
>DASUYI010000593.1:0-2174 GCA_036377475.1 Steroidobacteraceae bacterium
ACATCCGTGCCGGTAGGCCGCACACGCGCGGGGTTGCCGGTCAGCCTCCAAGTCGTCGGCCCGTACATGGAGGATGCGACGCCGATCGACATCGCGATCAGGATATCGGGGCTTATCGGTGGCTTTGTCGCTCCGCCTGGCTACGTCGAATAGATAACCCCTCCGTGCTGCGGAAGTCTCACATGGAAACAGCGTGCCTGGTAACAACGCCATTGCCCCCGCGCCAAGCCGCAAGTTTCGCTGTCGGGTAAAGCTGTCTATTCCGACGCGACACCAGAAAGTCCTGGGTGCGCGGTCAGCGCACCCGACAATTCGCATCTCCACCACGGTGCTATGCTCTTGCGTCAGGGAGTCCACAACAACAAACCTCGCAGGAGAGCAACGATGTGCTACGAGGAGCGTTATTACTCGGAGTGGACACGCCGGACCGCGCGCAAGCGCGAAGAACCCAAACCGGCAGCAGAACCGAGGAAGCCGGAAGTCACGCCCGATCGCGAGCGTAAGCCCGCGGAGGCGCCGGTCGTGGAGCACGAGACCGCGACCGCCGTCGAGTGAATCGGCGTCGACGCACGTCTGTCCAAAGGCCCCGGTAACGGGGCCTTTTTCTTGGCGCCGTCTTCTCAGGGCGCGACGAGCACGTGCCAGCAACCCGGTGCAGCCTCCACGGCGCCACGCGGGGAAGCGGCGAGCACCGCGGTCGCGTCGACCGCGGCGCCGTCATGCACGTGTACGCGCAGCCGCGTCTGTGCGACACGGGCGACGGCGTGCACGTTGCCCGGCCCGCCGAACGCTGCGACGAGCGCGGCGTCCAGGTCGACGCCGGTCGTAGCGGTCGGGCTGTCTACAGCGGTGGCCAACCGGGACGGTGCCGGTGCGTCGGTGCCGATGCCCCGGAGGTGTCGACGGATCTGCTCGGCGACCTGATCCGCGACCGGGCCCAGCACGACCTGCAGCGCCGTGGCCGACGGCCGCACGAGGCCGTGCGCGCCGAGTCGCCGCAGCGCCGCCTCGTCGACCCGCGCCTGGTCGACCACCTCGAGACGCAGACGCGTCGTGCACGCATCGACCGAACGCAGGTTCGCCGCGCCGCCGAGCGCCTGCGCGAAGCCTGCGCCCTTGTCGCCGACCGGCTCCACGGCGGCGTCTGAGCCCGTTGTCGTCGTGGCGTCGAGCGGTTCGCGGCCGGGCGTGCGCAGGTCGAGCCGCAGGATCGCCCAGCGAAACAGGGTGAAATACGCGACGAAATACGCGGCGCCGACCGGAAGCAGCCACAACGGCCGTTCGGCCAGCCGGAAATTGAGCACGTAGTCGAACAACCCGGCCGAGAACCCGAAGCCGAGCCGGACCTCCAGCCAGTGCATCAGCACCATGGCCGCACCGGTCAGTACGGCGTGCACGGCGTACAGCACGGGCGCGAGGAACATGAACGCGAACTCGATCGGTTCGGTGACGCCGGTCAGGAACGAGGTGAGCGCCATCGACAGCAGCAGGCCGCCCACCCCACGTCGGCGTTCCGCGCGCGCTGTGACGTACATCGCGAGGCACGCGCCGGGCAGCCCGAACATCATGACCGGGAAGAAGCCCGACATGAACCGGCCCGCCGTCGGGTCGCCGGCGAAGAAGCGCTTGAGGTCGCCCGTGACGCCGCCGTAGTCGCCGAGCAGGAACCAGGCCATGTTGTTCAGGATGTGGTGCAGGCCGGTGACGATCAGCAGGCGGTTCAGTGCGCCGTACACGAACAACCCGACGCCGCCCGCGTCGAGCACCGCGCGGCTGGCCAGGTCCATGCCGTGCTCGAGATGCGGCCAGCCATAGCCGAACACCGCGGCGACCAGGAGGCCCGCGAACCCGGAGGCGATCGGCACGAAGCGACGCCCGGCAAAGAACGCGAGGTAGTCGGGCAGCCGGATGTCGCTGTAGCGGTTGTACAGGGCCCCTGCGATCAGTCCCGAGACGATGCCGACCGGCACGCTGAGCTTGGCGATTTCGCGCGCCTTCCAGTTCGCGACCGCGAGGTCGCGCGCGGCGCCCTCGAAGGCCGCCACGGCCCCGGGCGGCACGGCCAGCATCACCTCGACGCCCTTGGTCGTGACGACGTAGCCCACGACCGCGGCGAGGCCGGCCGCGCCGTGGTTCTCGCGCGCGAAGCCCACGCCGACGCCGATCGCGAACAG
>DASUYI010000594.1:0-2303 GCA_036377475.1 Steroidobacteraceae bacterium
CGACGCGTTCGGCGACATTTTCGGCGACGTCTTCGGCGACATTTTCGGCGCGGGTCGCCGCGGCCGGTCGCAGGTCTTCCGTGGCGCCGACCTGCGCTACGAACTCGAGCTCGACCTCGAACAGGCCGTGTTCGGCGACACAGCCAACCTCGATTTCGCGACGCTGGTCGAGTGCGAAGAGTGCAAGGGCTCCGGTTCCGCGAAAAATACGCAGCCCACCACCTGCCAGACCTGCCACGGGCAGGGGCAGGTGCGCATGCAGCAGGGCTTTTTCACGGTGCAGCAGACCTGTCCGCGTTGCCAGGGCCGAGGGCAGGTCATCGCCGACCCCTGCGCCAAGTGCCGGGGTCAAGGGCGCGTGCGCAAGCAGAAGACGCTCGCGGTCAAGGTGCCGCCGGGCGTCGACACCGGTGACCGCATCCGACTGAGCGGCGAGGGCGAGGCCGGTCGCAACGGCGGCCCGCACGGCGACCTCTACGTCGAAGTGCGCGTCAAGGATCACCCGATCTTCGAGCGCGACGGCGCGCATCTCTCGTGCGAGGTGCCGATCAGTTTCCGGACCGCCGCGTTGGGCGGCACGATCGAGGTGCCGACGCTCGACGGGGACGTGACGATCAAGGTGCCGGCCGAGACGCAGTCGGGCCGCGTGTTCCGGTTGCGGGAGAAAGGCATCAAGCCGGTGCGCGGGGGCGGTCCCGGCGACCTGTTCTGTCGCGTGGTCGTGGAGACGCCCGTGCACCTCACGCGCGAGCAGAAGGAGCTGCTCGGCAAGTTCGACGAGGCCTTGCGCTCCGACCACAAGCACCATCACCCGCGCGAGGACTCGTGGCTCGACGGCGTGAAGCGATTCTTCACGAGCCTCGGTGAATGAGTGACAAGACGCTGAACGTCGCGATACTCGGCGCGTCCGGACGCATGGGCCGGGCGATCGTGCCGCTGATCGTCGCCGACGCGAGCGACCTGCGGTTGAGCGGCGCGCTCGCCGCGCCCGAGGATCCGGCCATCGGCCGGGACGCGGGAAGCTACGCGGGCACCGGGTCGCTGGCCATCGCGATCACCGACCAGGTCGTGCGCGCGATCGAAGGCGCCGCGGTCGCCATCGACTTCACGCGCGCGGACGTGTCGATGCGGAATGCCGTGGCCTGGCGCGAGGCGGGCTGTGCGCTGGTGATCGGCACCACAGGGCACAGCGAGCCCCAGCGCGCCGAACTCACCGAACTGGCCCGCGGCATCCCGATCGTGCTCGCGCCCAACATGAGCCTGGGCGTGAACGTGCTGTTCCGCCTCGCCGAGCTCGCCGCACGCGCGCTCTCCGGCGACCAGTACGACGCCGAGATTTGCGAGGCGCATCATCGCAACAAGGTGGACGCGCCGAGCGGGACGGCGCTCGGCCTCGGGCGCGCGGTCGCCAGCGGCAGGGGCGTGGACCTGGACGAGGTCGCGGACTTCGCTCGGCACGGCAACACCGGCATCCGTGAGCACGGCAGGATCGGCTTCAGCGTGGTGCGCGGCGGCGACATCGTGGGCGACCACCGGTTGATCTTCGCCGGCGCGGGCGAGCAGGTCGAACTGGCCCACCACGCGCAGGATCGCTCGGGTTTCGCCCGCGGCGCGCTCGTCGCCGCCCGGTGGGTGGCCGGCCGTCCGCCCGGCCTCTACAGCATGCTGGACGTGCTGGGTCTCTAACGGTTATCGCCTCTTCCGCATCGGCGGGACCGTTCCCGGCGTCCGATCCGGGATCTCAGGCCCGGCTCCGAAAGCCGGCATGTCGCCGGCCCGAGACCCGGATCGACCACCGAATCCGTCGTAACTCTTGCGTAAGCGAGAGTGGCGATGTCGTGGCGGAACCGAAACCGCTCGCGTACAATTTTGCACTTAGCCCGTGAGACAAAAATCCACCGGAGTGAGCCAGGCTCAACTTCGGCGGTCGTCGCACGCGCGAAATTACTGGTCGCTGCGCCGGAGGTATCCGTGACGACACCCGCTGTCTTGGCCTTGGAGGACGGCACCGTGTTCAAGGGCGTTTCGATCGGCGCCCTCGGCACGACCACCGGCGAAGTCGTCTTCAATACTGCCATGACGGGGTATCAGGAGATCCTGACCGACCCCTCGTACGCCCGGCAGATCGTCACGTTGACTTATCCGCACGTCGGCAACACGGGCACCAATCCCGAGGACCTCGAGTCGAGTCTCGTACACGCCGCCGGCCTCGTGATCCGCGACCTGCCGCTCGTCCATTCGAGCTGGCGCGCGACCGAGCCGCTCCCGGAGTTCCTCAAGCGTCGCAACACCGTCGCGATCGC
>DASUYI010000595.1:0-3047 GCA_036377475.1 Steroidobacteraceae bacterium
GCGTACCCGGGCCAGCGGTTCGACGGGCGCGTCGCGAGCGTCGACTCGCGCGTCGACCCCGAGACACGCTCGGTGATGGTGCGCGCGACCTTGCCGAACCCGCAGGGGCTGCTCAAGCCCGGCATGTTCATGACCGTGAAACTCGCCCGCGGCGAGGCCGACGTGCTGGTGGTGCCCGAGGAGTCGCTCGTGCCCGAACAGGGCGACGTGTACGTCTACGTCGTCACGGCAGGCACCGCGTCGAAGCGCAAGATCCAGACCGGCCAGCGCCGCGTCGGCAGCGTGCAGGTGACGGCGGGTCTCGAGCCCGGTGAGCTCGTGGTGACCGAAGGCACGCAGAAGCTCCGCGACGGCGCCAGTGTCGAGGTCACCGCCGGCGGCGTCGAGCCGACGCGCGCGGCGTCGGCCGCGGACGGGGCGACGGCGCCGCAATGAAGCTCTCGGAAGTCTCGGTCAAGCGACCCGTGTTCGCCGCGGTCATCAGCCTCTTGCTGGTGATCCTCGGCCTGCTGGCCGCCTCGCGGCTGCCGGTGCGCGAGCTGCCGGACGTCGAGAGCCCGGTCGTCTCCATCGAAACCGACTACCTCGGCGCCTCGGCCGACGTCGTCGAGACCAAGATCACGCAGGTCATCGAGGAGCGTGTCGCGGGCCTCGAGGGCATCACGAAGATCACGTCGCAGAGCATCGACGGCCGCTCGAGCATCAACCTCGAGTTCGACCCGGACCGGTCGGTCGACGAGGCCGCGAACGACGTGCGTGATCGCGTCGCGCGCGTGTCCAGCACCCTGCCGCCCGAGGCCGACCCGCCGGAAGTCGGCAAGGTCGATTTCGGCGCCGACCCGATCATCTGGCTCGCGCTGTCGAGCGACACGATGAACGTGCTCGAGCTGACCGATTACGCGGAGCGCGAACTCGTCGACCGGCTGAGCGTGCTGCCCGGGGTGGCGCGCGTGCGGATGGGTGGCGCGCGCCGCTACGCGATGCGCGTCTGGATCGACCGCGAGGCGCTCGCGGCGCGCCAGCTCACCGTGGCCGACGTCGAGGCCGTGCTGCGGCGCGAAAACGTCCAGTTGCCCGCCGGGCGCCTCGAGTCGGCGCAGCGGGAGCTGACGCTGCGCACGCAGACCGGCCTCAACACCGAGCAGGATTTCCGCGAGCTCGTGATCGGTCGCGGCGAGGGCGGCTATCTCGTGCGGCTCGGCGAGGTTGCCGACGTGCGTCTCGCCGCCGAGAACGAGCGCACCGTCGCCCGCAGCAATGGCATTCCCGGCATCAGCATCGGCGTCGAGCAGATCTCGAAGGCAAATACGCTGGAGGTGGCGCGGGCCGTGCGCGAGGAGCGCGAGCGCATCCTGCCCGACCTGCCGGCCGGCACGCGCCTCGAAGTCAATCTCGACCGTTCGGTCTACATCGACGCCTCGATGAAGGAGGTCGTCCAGGCGCTCGCCATCGCGATGGGCCTGGTCGTGCTGGTCATCTACCTGTTCCTCGGCAACGCCCGTGCGACGCTCGTGCCGGCCGTCACGATTCCGGTCTCGATCGTCGCGGCCTTCGTCGTGATGGCGGCGCTCGGCTTTTCGATCAACACGCTGACGCTGCTCGGGCTCGTGCTCGCGATCGGCCTGGTCGTCGACGACGCCATCGTCGTGCTCGAGAACATCTACCGGCGCATGGAGCGTGGCGAGCCGGCCCTGATCGCCGCGGTCGACGGCTCGCGCGAAATCGGCTTCGCCGTCGTCGCGACCACGATGGTGCTCGTCACGGTGTTCGTGCCGATGTCGTTCCTGCAGGGCAACCTCGGCAAGCTGTTCCGCGAGTTCGGCTTCACGATCGCGGCGGCGGTCGCCTTTTCGGCGCTCGTGGCGCTGACGCTCACGCCGATGATGATGTCGAAGCTGTTCGGTGCCGGCGCGCACCGCTCCCGCATGGCCGAACGCGTCGACCACTTCTTCCGGCGGCTCTCCGATTCGTACGATCGCGGGTTGCGTCGCGCGCTGCGGCGGCCGTGGCTCGTCGTCGGCGCGACGCTCGGCGCGACGGCGCTGGCCACCGTGCTGCTGCGGGTGCTGCCCGCGGAACTGGCGCCGGCCGAGGACCGTGGCTTCCTGCAGGTCGGCTTGAACGGGCCCGAAGGGGCCTCGCTCGATTACATGGATCGACACCTGCGCCAGGTCGAGCAGGTCGCGGCGCGCCAGATCGCGACCGGCGACGTGATCCGTTTCAACGGCCGGATTCCCGGCGGCTTCGGCGGTGCCGGCGGGCAGATGAACGAGGCGCGCGGGTTCATGCTGCTCGCGCCGTGGGACGAGCGCGACCGCTCGGCCGACCAGATCGCGCAGGCCGTGCGCGGCGAGCTGAACAAGCTGCCGGGGGTCCGCGCGTTCGTGAACGTGCCCGGCGGCTGGGGCGTGGGTCAGGGCTCGCCGGTCCAGGTGGTGCTGCAGGGCACCGAGTACGCCGACCTCATCGAGTGGCGCGACCTGCTGATGCAGCGCATGGGCGAGAACCCGGGCCTCACGAACGTGCAGTCGAACTACGAAGAGCGCAAGCCGCAGATCGAGGTCGCGGTCGACCGCAATCGCGCCGCGGACCTCGGCATCTCGCTGCAGACGGTGTCGCGAACGCTCGAAACCGTTCTCGGCTCGCGCGTGGTCACCACGTTCGTGGATCGCGACCGCGAGTACGACGTCATATTGCAGGGTCGCGTCGAGGACCGCGCGACGCCGACGGATCTCGACAACCTCTACGTGCGCTCCGATCGCACGGGCGAGCTCGTCCCGCTGTCGAACCTCGTCCGGCTCAGCGAGCTGGCGGGCCCGATGCGGTTGAACCGCTTCGACCGCTTGCGCTCGATCACCGTGAGCGCCGCGCTCGTGCCGGGGTACGCACTCGGCGACGCGTTGCGCTATGTCGAGAACGTGGTCGAACAGGAGATGCCGCCCACGATCAAGCTCGGCTACGACGGCCAGTCGCGCGAGTTCAAGCAGTCCGGCGCGCAGCTGTACTGGATGTTCGTCCTGGCGCTGGTGATCGTGTTCCTCGTGCTC
>DASUYI010000596.1:0-5262 GCA_036377475.1 Steroidobacteraceae bacterium
CAGGCCGTGGCACGGATGATCGCGACCTACATGGCGCAGTTGTTTGCGATGAAGGCGATGGTCAAGGCGACCTGCGCGTTCGCGGACCACAAGAACGCGGACATCCGGCTGGAAGCGGCCGCCGCCAAGTACTACTGCTCCGAAGCGCTCTGGAAGATGTACGACGACTACGTCCAGGTGCGCGGCGGACGCGGCTACGAGACGGCCCGGTCGCTGCATGCGCGCGGCGAACGCCCGACGAGTGTCGAGATGGCGCTGCGCGATGCACGCATCAACCGCATCTTCGAAGGGTCGTCGCAGGTCATGCACCTGATCATGGCGCGCGAGGCGCTCGACACGCACTTCCGCCTCATGATGCCGATCCTGCAGCCGAAGCCGGGGCAGAAGGTCACGCAGCGCGACGCCGTGCTGAAAGCCCTCGGCTTCTACTCGTCCTGGCTGCCGAAACTGTTCCTGCCGCAGGCGGGCGGGCACCTGGAGGCGCGACACCTGGACGAGCGCAATCGTCGCCACCTCGGGTACGCGGCGAAAGCGAGCAAGCTGCTGGCACGCCGGTTGTTCGCGACGATGGCCAGGCACGGCCCGAAACTGGAGCGGGAGCAGATCCTGCTCGGCAACTTCGTCGACGTCGGCGTCGAGCTCTTCGTCATGGCGGCGACGCTGTCCTATGCCGACCACCTCGTGGCCGCGCAGCCGGGTGACCGGACGCCGCTGGACCTGGCCGACCTGTACTGCCAGGAGGCCCGACGTCGCATCGAGTCGAACTTCCGCGCGGTGAAGCGCAACTTCAATCGGTCGTACGGCAAGGTTGCCGGCCTGCTGATGGACGGCAAGCTCGACTGGCTCGGTGACGGCGCAGCCAACCCGATCCCGCCGCAGTACCGCGACTGGGCGCGCAACGACTACGAGCACCCCGGTGTGACGGCGGCAACGGTGCCGACCGAGGACCGGCCGCGACCACGCGAGGCGGCGTAGCGTCGGACACTCGCGACGCGGCGTGCGCGCAGTCGGTCCCGCGCTTGGCGGGGGCGACGGGAGCCGTTTAACTTCGACGGATGCCCAGGCGTTCGCGAGGTTTTGCACCCATCGCCGCACCCGATGCGCGGGTGCTGATTCTCGGCTCGCTGCCGGGCCAGGTTTCCCTCGCGCGACGCCAGTATTACGCCCAGCCGCACAATGCGTTCTGGCGGATCATGGGCGCGCTGTGCGACGCCGGACCCGAGTGGCCCTACGAGGAGCGTGCCGCCCGGCTCAGGGCGCGCGGCGTCGCACTGTGGGACGTGTGCAAGGCGGCGGTCCGGCCGGGCAGTCTCGACGCCTCGATCGACCTCGGCAGCGTGCTGCCGAACGACTTCCGCACGTTCTTCCGCATGCACGGTGCGATCACGACGGTGTTCACGAACGGCGGCACCGCCACGCGGCTGTACGCGCGCCTGGTACTCCCCGGCCTCGGCGAGCCGGCGCGCAGCCTGCCGCTGCACCCGTTGCCCTCGACGAGTCCCGCCCACGCGTCGCTGCGATTCGCGCAGAAGCTCGAGCGCTGGCAAGCCGTGGCGGTCGCGTTGCAGGAAAGCGGGTGAAACGGCGCGCGGCCGCGGCCACGCACTTGGCGTCGGGTGGGGCCGTCCCGCAGAATCGTCGTGGCTCGCGCCGGTTGCATGACGGCAGGCGGACCGCGTCCACCGACGAACGGGAGAACGGGATGATCGGGTACGTGACACTCGGCTCGAACGACATTGCGCGCGCAGCGGGGTTCTACGACGAACTGCTGAAGCTGCTCGGCGCAGGCCGCTACATGGAATCGGACAGGTTCGTGGCGTGGTCGGTCGGACCCGGCAAGCCGTCACTCGGCGTCATCAAGCCGTTCGACGGCAAGCCTGCGACGGTGGGCAACGGCTCGATGGTGTCGCTCGTCGTGGACAGCAGCGAGAAGGTCGATGCGGTGCACCGGAAGGCACTCGAACTCGGTGCGACGGACGAAGGTGCGCCCGGGCCGCGCGGGGCGAGCGGGTTTTACGCGGCGTATTTCCGCGATCTCGACGGCAACAAGCTCAACTGCTTCTGCTGGAAGCCAACCTGACCCGAACGCCGGCGCCGGGCATGAAACACGCGGCGGGTTCGTTGCGCCGGTTCGCCGTCGTCGTCGCCGCAGCGACGCTCGTCGGTTGCCTGCCGCTCACGCGGGCGCCGAAGCAGGTCCCGCCGCTCGACGTCCCGCACGGCTCGACGCAGGTCTACGCGGTCGGCGACCTTGCCGACTGCGGCCGCGACCCGCCCGATCGAACTGCCGCGCGTGACGTGGCGCGCCTCGTTCCGAACGGCGCGACCGTGCTGGCACTCGGCGACCTCGTGTATCCGTTCACCGATCCGGCTGCGCTCGCGCAGTGCTACGAACCGACCTGGGGCCGGCATCGCGCGACGACGCTCGCGGTGGCCGGCAACCACGACTACGTGGCGGGCAGCAGTCGCACGTTCCGCGCGTACTTCAACCTGGACGCATTGGTGACGAGCGACCGGTACGTCGCGTACACGCACGCGATTGCGCCGGACTGGCTGCTGATCGTGCTCGACAGCAACGTCGACGACCGCGCGCTGCGCGACCAGCTCGAGTGGCTCCGGCAGACGCTCGAACGAGAGCGGCCGCGCGCGTCGCGCGCCTCACCTTCGCCGGCGCCGCGGTGCCTGGCCGTGGCGTGGCATGCGCCGCTGTATTCGTCGGGCTGGCATCGCGGCTCGGGCGAGCACATGCGTCCGTACTGGGAGTTGCTCGACGCCTACGGGGCCGACCTCGTGCTGAGCGGTCACGAGCACTTTTACGAAGCGTTCGCGCCGTTCGACGCGTACGGCCGGCGAGTCGCAGACGGCGAGGGGCCACGTCAGTTCACGGTCGGCACGGGCGGCGCGCAGCTCCACGGTTTCTGGAAACCGCCGTACGCAAGCCGCGCGCGCGTGCTCGAGTACGGCGTGCTGCAGCTGACGCTCGCCCCCGGCCGCTACGCGTGGCGCTTCATCGACCGCGAGCGCAACGTGCGCGACGCGGGTTCCGCCGACTGTCGCGGTCCAGCGCAGGGTGCCGGAGTCCCGTCGGCCGTCGATCTAGGGTAACGTTGCCGCCCACACGAAGCGCGGTCGCAACGACCGCCACCACAACATCGACCCCGCACGAGGACCGCGACGGCCCATGCAAGCCTTCACCGAGTGGATGACTGCGCTCAACTCCATCGTCTGGGGGCCGGCCATGCTCGTGCTGATCCTCGGCACGGGCTTCTACCTGCAGCTGCGGTTGCGCGGCATGCCGGTGGTGCGCATCCCCGCGGGATTGCGGCTGGTCTGGGGCGGTCGCGGCGGCGACCCGCAGCACGGCGAGGTCAGCCCGTTCTCGGCGCTGATGACCTGTCTCTCCGCCACGATCGGCGTCGGCAACATCGCGGGCGTGGCGACCGCGGTCGCGCTCGGCGGGCCCGGCGCCGTGTTCTGGATGTGGATGACGGCGCTCGTCGGGATGGCGACCAAGTACGCGGAGGTGCTGCTCGCGGTGCACTACCGCGAGCGCGATGCCGACGGTCGCTGGGTCGGCGGCCCGATGTACGCGATCAGGAACGGCCTCGGGCGGCGCTGGGCCTGGCTCGGCACGATGTTCGCCGTGTTCGGCGGCATCGCCGGCTTCGGCATCGGCAACATGGTGCAGGCGAACAGCATCGCCGCGGCGATGCAGAATTCGTTCAGCATCAGCCCGACCGTGACCGGGGTCGTGCTCACGATCCTCACGGCCGCGGTCGTGCTCGGCGGCATCAAGCGCATCGCCGCGGTCGCGAACTGGCTCGTGCCGTTCATGGCGATCGGTTACGTGGTGGCCGGGCTGTTCGTGCTGGTCGCGCACGCGGAGAGGGTGCCGCAGGCATTCGCGTTGATCATCGAGACGGCCTTCACGGGCACGGCAGCCGTCGGGGGCTTCACCGGCGCGGCCATGATCGCCGCGATCCGTTACGGCGTCGCGCGCGGGATATTCTCGAACGAGGCCGGGCTCGGCACGGCCGGCATCGCACAGGCCGCCGGCATGAGCAACGACCCGGTGCGCAGCGGCCTGATCGGCATGATGGGCACGTTCTTCGACACGATCATCGTGTGCTCGATGACCGGCCTCGCCATCGTGGTGTCGGGCGCGTGGGACTCGGGCAAGACCGGCGCCGAGCTCACGCAGCTGGCGTTCCAGTCGGCGATGCCGGGGGTCGGCGACGAGGTCGTCGCGATTGCGCTCGGCATCTTCGCGCTGACCACGATCTTCGGCTGGTCGTACTACGGTGAGCGCTGCTGGCAGTTCCTGGTCGGCGCGTGGACGATCAAGCCGTACCGCGTGCTGTGGACCGTCGCGGTGTACTTCGGCGCCGTCACGCACCTCGACCTCGCCTGGACGATCGCCGACACGCTCAATGCGCTGATGGCCGTGCCGAACCTGATCGCGCTGCTCGCGCTGTCGCCGGTCGTCGTGCAGCTGACGCGCGCTGGGCTCGCCAACGCGCTGACGTCCTGACGGTTCGGCTCGCTTATGATTGCGGTCCCGGCTTGCCACGGAGGGCCGGCGCATGACCGTGACGCTGCCGTCGCCGTTCCGCAGTTCGCGCGGGCTCGCGCAGGGCAATGTGCTGCTCGATGTGCCTGGAGTGGCGCTCGAGGTGGTCGGTCTCGAAGTCGGCGCCGAGCTCTACGCCGGCTGGCTGCGGCGCATCGAGTGCGTCGCAAGCGCCCTCGGCTGGCCCGCGCCCACGTTTGCGAGGCGCGACGCCGGCGCGCATCACACGCTCTCGTTTTCTGCACCCGCGGATCAGTTGCAGACGGCGCGTGCAGCGAACGAGTGGGCGCTGTGCGCGTCGCTCCTCGAGCGCGACCCCTGCCACTGGAGCGCACTGCGCGAAGCCCTGCGCGCCAGCGTCGCCGCGACGACCGACGCCGATCTGGCTCGTTGCCGCGTGGCCGCCGAGATCGACGAGGGCAAGGTCATCGACCGGCTCGTGCAACTCGGCGCCGCCGAGGCGCAGGCCGTGCCGGCAGCCGTGAGTCACGGCTCGCGCCAGACGCCTTCGCGACGTTTGTCCGCCGCCCCTTCGAAGCGATCGCGGTGCGGACCTCGCAGCGCGATGCCGTGCAAGCCCGATTCCTCGCCGCGACCCGGCTTGACCGTCACACCACGCTCGGCGAGTCCCTGCACGACCTCGGGCGCCAGCTTCGCCGCTTCGCCGGCGACTTCCGTGCCGCGCGCGATCA
>DASUYI010000597.1:0-2271 GCA_036377475.1 Steroidobacteraceae bacterium
TCTCCCCCATGGCCGCGAGTTCCGCGGCGAGCCTGCCGTGCGCGCGGGGCATGGACGGCGACGCCGCTCAACCCTCCGCGTGGACGGAGCGTTCGACTTCGATGCCGAGTCGCTCGAACAGCTGCGCATCCTGGCTGCGGCCGGGGTTCGGCGTCGTCAGCAGGCGGTCTCCGTAAAAGATCGAATTGGCGCCGGCGAGGAAGCAGAGGGCCTGTGTCGCGTCGTCCATGTCGCTGCGTCCCGCGGAGAGCCTCACGTACGAGCGCGGCATCAACAGCCGGGCGGTGGCGATCGCCCGCACCAGCTCGAGCGGGTCGAGCCGGTCGAGTCCGTAGAGCGGTGTGCCCGGCACCTGCACGAGCTGGTTGATCGGCACGCTTTCGGGGTGCCGTGGCAGGGTGGCGAGCGTGTGCAGCAGCGCGATGCGGTCCTGCTCCGATTCACCCATGCCGAGGATGCCTCCGCAGCAGACGTTGATGCCCGCGTCGCGGACCGCCTGCAACGTTTCCAGGCGATCCTCGTAAGTACGCGTCGTGACGATCTCGCCGTAGTAGTCCTTCGACGTGTCGAGGTTGTGATTGTAGTAATCGAGCCCGGCGTCCCGGAGCTCGCAGGCCTGTTCCCGCGTGAGCATGCCCACTGTCGCGCAGGTCTCGAGTCCGAGCGCGCGGACCTCGCTGACCATGCGCTTGATCTGCTCGAGCTGTTTCGGCTTCGGGCTCCGATAGGCGGCGCCCATGCAGAACCGCGTCGCGCCCTGCGCCTTGGCCGTCCTGGCGGCGGCGACGACCTGATCGACTTGCAGCAGTTCCTCGCGCTCGACCCCGGTGTCGTACCGGACGCTCTGCGGGCAGTACTTGCAATCCTCCGGGCACGCGCCGGTCTTGACCGACAGCAACGTGCTGACCTGCACGCGGTTCGGCGCGAAGTTCGCCCGATGCACGCGCTGCGCATGGAACAGCAGGTCGCTGAACGGTGCCGTAAAGATCGCGCGCGCCTCGTCGAGCAACCAGTCCGTGCGGATGGAGCCGAGGCAGGCGAGGTCGAGCGCGGGCATGGGCATTCTCTTGATTTGACGGGCAAAAGCGGCGTGACGCGGGCCGGCGCGAGGGCCAGGCTGTGGCGGGCGGCAGTATTCGAGGCAGCCCGGACGCTGTCAACCAACAGTGTGGTCCAAGGTATACAGCGTGCTCGATCGAGCAAGCCGGGGTCTCCTGCCGGCGCGATGCATCCTGTGCGCCGGCGCCGGACGTGGTCCCGCGCACGATCTCTGCGCGGACTGCGAGGTGGATCTGCCGTGGCTGTCGGTCGCCTGCTCGCGCTGCGGCCTGCCCGTGGACGATGCGACGCTGCGGGGAACGACGCCCGGCTGTGTGCGTTGCCGCGACCGCGCACTGCCTTACCGACGGTGCCACGCCTGTTTCCGCTACGAGTTCCCGCTGAGCGAGCTGGTGCACGGGCTCAAGTACGACGGTGCCCTCGCCAACGCACGCGTGCTCGGCACGTTGCTCGCCGGCAGCCTGGCGCGGCAACCGGTGCATCGCGAGGTCGAGCTCCTCGTGCCGATGCCGCTGCACACGTCGCGACTGGTCGCGCGCGGCTTCAACCAGTCGCACGAAATCGCGCGGTTCACCGCCGTCGCGCTCGGGTGGAACTCGACGGACGAGCGTTGCATCGCCGGCGCGAGACCGTGCCGCAGGTTGGGCTGGCCCGCGCGGCCCGGGCGGCCAACGTCCGAGGCGCGTTTGCGGCGGTCGAATCGCGCGTCGTCGGCCGTGCCGTCGCGCTGCTCGACGACGTCGTGACGACGGGCGCGACCGTCGCGGAGGCCTCGCGTGCACTGCTCATCGCCGGCGCCCGCTCCGTGGAGGTCTGGTGCGTGGCGCGCGCGTCCGACTGAGCGAGCGTGGCGCGTTCGATACACTGGTCGCCTCGACGGCCGGAATCGCCATGGACGCCCCCAGGACCCCGTTCGACCCGTTCACCGCGCTGCGCGACTTCGTCCGGCTCGAGTCGGCGGGCGGCATCGTGCTCGTGCTCGCGGGGGCGCTGGCGATGATCGCCGCGAATACGCCGCTCGCGACGGCGTACGAAACCATGCTGCAACTGCCCATCCGCCTGCAGTTCGGCAGCGTCGTGTTCGACAAGACGCTGCTGATCTGGATCAACGACCTGCTGATGGCGGTCTTCTTCCTGCTGGTCGGGCTCGAGATCAAGCGTGAGGTCGTCGAGGGCGGGCTGTCGCAGCCCTCGCAGGTGGCGCTGCCGGTG
>DASUYI010000598.1:0-6006 GCA_036377475.1 Steroidobacteraceae bacterium
GCGGGTATGGCAAGGTCGACCTGTCGGCGATGCACGCCTACCGGGGCGAAACGCGCTGCAACGCGGCATCCGAGCAGCAGGGCGCCTGCCAGGACAGCCCGCGATTCAAGGTCGGCGAGGCCACGAATCGCACCGACCTGCGGCTCGTCTGGTCCAATGCCGACGACAGCTGGGCCGTGGCCGCGTTCATGACCAACGTGTTCGACAACCAGTACGTGACGGGCGTGAACAACATCACGCGCGACACGTTCGGAACGCCGTTCGCCTCGATCTCCGAGCCGCGCCAGTGGGGCCTGGAACTGCGCAAGAGCTTTTGACGTGACGACCTCTCCCCGCCGTCCGGGCGGGAGAGGTCGCGCGCAGTGCCGGTGAGGGCGGTCAGAGCTCGACGAACGACTTGAACCCGCCCCAGAACATGCGCTTGCCGTCGAACGGCATCGACTTCGGGTCCATGTACTTCTTGAGGCGCGGGTCCTTCATGAACTGCGAGTTGATGCGGTCACGGTCCTTGCGCGACTTGTGGACGATGTACGAGAACACGACCGTCTCACCCGGCTTCAACTTGACGCTGCGCGGGAACGAGGTCCACTTGCCCGGGGTCACGTCGTCGGCCACCGTCTCGACGTAGGCGAGCGCGCCGAGTTCCTTGTAGATCTTGCCCGCCAGTCGCGCCATCTTGCGATACTCGACGAGCTTCTTCTGCGGCACCGGCAGTACGAAGCCATCCACGTAGATTCCCATGTCGTTTCCTCCTGTGTTCGTTGGGCCCGGGTCGTTCGTCACGATCCCGGCCAGGTCCTTCACGCGACGGTGGCGTAGCGTCCCTCCGGTCGCAGTGCTTCCTCGATCGGGCGCACCTCGATGCTGCCGATGCGCGCCGAGGGCCAGCGCGCGGCGATCGCGATAGCTGCGTCCAGGTCGGGTGCCTCGATCAGGAAAAAGCCGCCCAGCGTCTCCTTCGTTTCCGCGAACGGGCCGTCCGTCGTCGAGACGCGGCCCTGCCGGACGCGGACCGTGGTCGAGGCGTGCACGCTCTGCAGCGCGTATGTCGTGAGCAGGTGCCCCGTGCCACGCAGTTCGTCGACGTAGTCGAGCGTTTCCTGGCGCAGGGCCTGCCACTCGTCGCGCGACAGCGAGTCGAGCACCCGCTCGTCTTCGTAGGCGAGGCAGAGGTATTTCACGTGCCGCACTTGGGGTCGAAAGCCTTGACGGCCTGTTGCATCTCGTCGGCGGAGACCTCGCGCTGGTGCGTCGCGATCGACCAGCGGTGACCGAACGGGTCCTCGAGCACGCCATAACGGTCGCCCCAGAACATGTCCGCCGGCGGCATCACGGACTTCGCGCCGGCAGCAACGGCCCGCTCGAACGACCGGTCGACGTTATCGACGTACAAATGGATCGTCACCGGCGAGCCGTTCAGCGACTTCGGCCCGAGCATGCCGAACTGGCGGTTCTCGTCGACGAGCATCACGTACGAGTCGCCGATGCGGATCTGCGCGTGCATCAGGCGACCGTCCGGCCCGGGCATGCGGCCCTGGTCGGTCGCGCCGAACGCCTTGACGTAGAAGTCGATCGCGGCCCCCGCCCCGTCGCAGACCAGGTGCGGCGTCACCGAGTGCATTCCGGCGGGGATGGCATCTACGGCTTTCGACATGTGGTCCTCCTTGCCCTCCATGGGCTCCTTATCCAGTGGTCGAACGGCGAGTCGCCGGATCGACATCAGGGTTTGTGCGCGGGCGCCACCTTCTGCCCGGCGGCGCGGTCCTCCCGTGCGCGCTGCACGATGTAGGCCTGGATGTCGTGCACGTCCTGCTCGCTCACGAGGTCCGCCATCCGCGGCATGCCGGCGGTGTGGATCACGCCGTCGTAGACGATCCGCTTGAAAATCGAGTGCTTCTCGGCCGAGAGCCGTCGCAGGTCCGGCGTGACGCCGCCCGAGACCGCGAGCGCGCCGTGGCAGACCATGCAGTTGGCCGTGTAGGCGTATTTCCCATTCTCGACTTGCGCGGCCGTCGCCTCGATCGCGGGCGGCTCCGGGATGTCCTGGTTGCGCTCGGCGATCCGCGGCATCGCGGCGTTGCCGCCGAGCTTGAACGCGAGAATGTGGCCTTCGTTCAGGTATTTGCCGGAGGCCATCGTGCGCGGGTCGCCGCCCGTCACCGCGCCGGCGCCGCCGTAGCCCGCGAGCACCGCCACGTACTGCTCGCCGTCGATCGCGTACGTGACCGGCGGCGCGACGATGCCGACCATCGTCGGCACCGACCAGAGCGTTCGACCCGTGTCGGCGGCGTACGCGACGAAGCGACCGTCGCCGGTGCCCTGGAACAGCAGGTTGCCCGCCGTGGTGAGCAGCCCCCCGTTCCAGAACGCAGGGTGTTCGATCTCCCAGCGCGTGCGTCGGGCGACGGGATCCCACGCCTTTAGGTAACCCCGATCGGGCGGCAGCGAGCCCTGGAACTGCTGCAGCAGGCCGTAGATCGACTTCGTGTACTCGTTCCAGTCGACGCCAGGGTTCCAGAACATCTCGCGCCGCGTGAACTTGCCGGTCGTGAGGTATTCGCGCGACGGCGTGTAGATGCCCATCGGCTGCATCGCCGGGATGTAGACGAGCCCCGTGTTCGGGTTGTACGCCATCGGGTGCCAGTTGTGACCGCCGAAAGGTGCCGGGATGATCAGGCGTGTCTCGTGGCTCCAGTCGCCTTCGGCAGTCTCGACGGGCCGTCCGGTCTCGAGGTCGACGTGGCTCGCCCAGGTGGCCGGGATGTACTTGTCCGCCGCGAGCAGTTCGCCCGAGACGCGGTCGAGCACGTAGAAGAAGCCGTTCTTCGGTGCCTGCATCAGCACCTTGCGCGGCTTGCCGTCGAAGAGCAGGTCGGCAAGCACGATGTGCTGCGTCGCGGTGTAGTCCCAGTTGTCGGCAGGCGTGACCTGGTAGTGCCACTTGAGCTTGCCGTCGTCCGGATCGACCGCGAGGATCGACGACAGGAACAGGTTGTCACCGCCGCCCGGCGAACGGATCGCACGCGCCCACGGCGAGCCGTTGCCGGTCCCGACGTACAGCGTGTCGAGCTCGGGGTCGTACGCCATCGAGTCCCAGACGGTGCCGCCGCCACCGCCGAGCCACCATTCGCCGTTCCAGGTCTTCGCGGCTTTTTCGAGCTCCGGCGTCTCGAAGCCGTCCTTCGGGTTGCCGGGCACGGTGTAGAAGCGCCACGCGAGCTTGCCGGTCCGCGCGTCGTAGGCCGAGAAATAGCCACGCACGCCATATTCGCCGCCGCCGTTGCCGATCAGCACCTTGCCCTTCACGACGCGCGGCGCACCGGTGATCGTGTACGGCCTGGTGCGGTCGATCGTGTTGACCTCCCAGCGCTTCTTGCCGGTCTTCGCGTCGAGCGAGACCAGTCGTCCGTCGAGCGTGCCGACGAACACCGCGTCGCCCCACAGCGCGACGCCACGGTTGACCACGTCGCAGCACGCATAGCGGCTCCATGCGCGTGGCACGTCGGGGTCGTACTTCCAGAGCGGCGTGCCGGTCCTCGCGTCGAGCGCGTACACGACGCTCCAGACGCCCGTCGCATACATGCGCCCGTCGACGACGATCGGCGTGGCCTGCAGGCCGCGCGTCGTGCCCGTCGCATACGACCACGCCAGCCCGAGCTGGCCGACGTTGGCGTCGTTGATCTGCACGAGGGGGCTGTAGCGCTGCTCGCCGTAGGTGCGGCCGTGCGCGAGCCAGTTCTGCGGCTCCTTGTCTGCCGCGATGATGCGCGCGGCGGTGACCGGTGCGGCCTGCGCGAGCTGGGTGATCACGGCGGCCGTGAGCAACTGCGCGAAGCGCGCGATCAGGCGCCGTGTCTGCATGCGTGTCATGGTGGTCCGGGGTCCTGCGAACCGATCGATCCGAGCGCGCAAGTGTCGCGCCCGGCCCCGCCGACCTGCAAGCCGGCCTGCGTCTGTCGCAATCGGCTGCCGATCGCGGGATCATGCGCGGCACGAATTCGCGGCCGGGGGAGAGCCAAGCTTGGGTTTCGCAGATTACGGCCGTCACGATGCGCTCGGTCTCGCCGCGCTCGTGCGCAATGGCGAGGTCACGCCCGGGGAACTGCTCGACGAGGCGCTCGCGCGCACCGCGGCCGTGAACCCGAAGCTCAACGCGGTGATTCACCTGATGGAGGCGCGGGCGCGCGCGGCGATCGCGGCGGGCCTGCCGGACGGTCCGTTCCGCGGCGTGCCGTTCCTGCTCAAGGACCTCATGACGGCCTACGCCGGTGAGCCGATGCGCAGCGGCTCGCGGCTGTTTCGCGACTTCGTGCCGCCGGCGGACGAGGAGCTGACGCGGCGCTACAAGGCGGCGGGCCTCGTGATCTTCGGCAAGACCAATACGCCCGAGTTCGGCGTCTCGAACGTCACCGAGCCGGAGCTGTTCGGCCCCACGCGCAATCCGTGGCACCTCGATCGTACGCCGAGCGGCTCCAGTGGCGGCTCGGCGGCCGCGGTCGCCGCGCGGATCGTGCCGGCCGCCAACGCCAACGACGGCGGCGGCTCCATCCGCACCCCGGCCTCCAACTGTGGTCTCGTCGGGCTGAAGCCGAGCCGCGGTCGCAATCCGACCGGCCCGCAGCTGCCCGACGTCTGGTTCGGCTTCATCGGCGAGCACGTCGTGACGCGGACCGTGCGCGACTGCGCCGCGTTGCTCGACGCGACCTGCGGCGATTACCCCCAGCAACTCATGAAGCTGCCGCCGCCCGCGCGTCCGTTCCTCGACGAGGCGCAGGCACCACCGGGTCCGCTGCGCATCGGCTTCAGCTTCGACCCGGGCCTGGGCCAAACCCTGCACGCGGAGAATCGCGTGGCGCTCGAAACCGCCGTCACGCAACTGTCGGCGCTGGGACACGAGCTCGTCGACGTCGCGTTGCCGTTGCCGCGCGAGGTCTTCGTGTCGAGCTATGCCTCGCTGATCGCGGCCGAGGTGGCCGCCACGCTGCGGCTGGCGCCGGCGCTGGTGGGCCGGGCCGCCCGCAGCGAGGACCTCGAACTCGCGACCTGGGTGCTCGCGACGATGGGCGAGGCCCAGCCCGGCGCCGAGGTGGCCGAGGCCTTGCAGGCGCTGCAGTCGTTCTCGCGACGCTGGCTCTCGTGGGCGACCGCGTTCGACGTGCTGCTGACGCCGACGGTGGGTGTGCCGCCGTTGCCGATCGGCGCGTACGCGCTGTCGACCGCCCGCCGCGCCGCGCTCAAGGTGCTGACCGCGCTGCCGGGCGCGGCAATGCTGAGCCAGCGCGACAGGCTTCTCGAGGCGTTCGAACCGGTGTTCGAGGCCGCGCCGTTCACGATGATCGCGAACGTCACGGGCCAGCCGTCGATGTCGCTGCCGTTGCACTGGACCGTCGACGGCCTGCCGATGGGGCTGTTGTTCACGGCCTCGCGGATCGGCGACGAGGCCCGCCTGTTCGCGCTGGCCGCGCAACTCGAGCAGGCCATGCCCTGGGCGCATCGTGTGGCGCCGCACGCGATCCCGTGAGGACCCCCCGACGATGACTCCCGAGCAGGTGCTGCACGCGTACTTCGCGGGCGAGAAGGCCGAGGCGTTCTGGATTCTCGCCGCGGGGATCGCCGCGCTCGCCGGCGCGCTGCTGCTCTGGTTCTACGCGCGCGAGCCGTTTGCCCGCGGTCTCGCGCTCGCGTTGCTCGTGGTGGCCGCCCTCGGCATCGGCGTGGGCGGCACCGTGTACTTCCGCAGCGACGCGCAGGCCCGACAACTGGTCGAACTCCACGCGACCGACCCGGCGCGCTTCGCGTCGGAAGAGGGACCGCGGATCGCGCAGGTCGTGCGAAGCTTCGCGACGTACCGACTCGCCTATGCCGCGGCGACCCTGATCGCGCTCGGCCTGGTGTTCGTGTTCGGCCGCCCGTGGCACCACGGCTTTGCGGTGGGATTGCTGCTGCTCGCGGCGCTCGGCTTCACCATTGACCATTACGCCGAGCGTCGTGCCGTCGAGTACCAGC
>DASUYI010000599.1:0-5867 GCA_036377475.1 Steroidobacteraceae bacterium
GGTGCGCAGGGAAATCGGGCGCTTCGTGCAATCTGCGCGCCGTCCCGTCAACTTCATCTCCGTGCAACTCGTCGACGCGCACGACCAGGCCGTTCGCGGCCTCGAGAAACTCTGCCGCGTGCGCGTGCAGTACGACAACGACAAGGCGGTCGAGGACAGCGACGCCGAGTCGAACTTCCACGACGCCGTGCCCGAGGCGTTCACCAAGCTGTTGCGGACCTGACGTTTCGGGGATGACGGCGTTGCACCTCTCCCGGTTTGCCGGGAGAGGTCGGGCGCGCATCGAACTCAACGCGACACCCGCACCGGACGCGCTCGAGCTCGTATTCGGTCGGAAGACACGCCGTAAACCCGTCCATGGGGGCTCGCACTCGCCGTCCATGGCTCGTGACGGTCTTCCGAACCGAAATACGAGCTCAACCACGTCCGGTGCAGGTGTCGCTCACGCCGCGGCGGCTTCGCCTGCCGCGTCCACCGGCACACGGATCAGGTGGTCGAACGCGCTCAGTGCGGCCTTCGAGCCTTCGCCCATCGCGATGATGATCTGCTTGTACGGCACGGTCGTTGCATCGCCGGCAGCGAACACGCCGGCCACCGACGTCTGGCCCCGGTCGTCGACCTCGATCTCGCCGCGCGGGGAGAGCGCCACGCTGCCCTTGAGCCAGTCCGTGTTGGGCAGCAGGCCGATCTGCACGAACACGCCCTCGAGTTCCAGCCGATGCACGTGGCCCGTCGCACGGTCCTTGTACGACAGTGCGTCGACCTTGCCGTCCGCGCCGTGCACCTCGGTCGTCTGTGCCGAGACGATCACGCGCACGTTGGGCAGGCTGCGCAGCTTGCGTTGCAACACCTCGTCCGCACGCAGTTTGCCGTCGTACTCGATCAGCGTGACGTGGGCGACGATGCCGGCGAGGTCGATCGCCGCCTCGACGCCGGAATTGCCGCCGCCGATCACCGCGACGCGCTTGCCCTTGAACAGCGGCCCGTCGCAGTGCGGGCAATAGGCCACGCCCTTGCCGGCGTACTCCTTTTCCCCGGGCACGTTCATCTGGCGCCAGCGCGCACCGGTCGCGATGATCACCGTGCGACTCCTGAGCGAGGCACCGCTCTCGAGGCGAACGGTCAACAGACCGTCGGCCCCGGCAGGTTCCAGCGCCGCCGCGCGCTGCAGGTTAATGATGTCGACGTCGTAGTGCTTGACGTGTTCCTCGAGTGCCGCGGCCAGCTTCGGGCCCTCGGTCTCCTTGACCGAGATGAAGTTCTCGATGCCGAGCGTGTCGAGCACCTGCCCGCCGTAGCGGTCGGCCACGACACCGGTCCGGATCCCCTTGCGGGCGGCGTAGATCGCGGCAGACGAGCCGGCCGGGCCGCCGCCCACCACCAGCACGTCGAACGTGCCCCGGGCATTGACCTGTTCGGCCGCGCGTTCGCCCGCGCGCGTGTCGACCTTCGCGAGCAGTTCCTCGAGGCTGATGCGGCCCTGGTTGAACACCTGCCCGTTCAGGGCCACGTACGGCACCGCCATGACCTGGCGCCGTTCGACTTCGTCCTGGAACAGCGCGCCGTCGATCGTCGTGACGCGCACGCGCGGATTGAGCACCGCCATCAGGTTGAGCGACTGCACGACCTCGGGGCAGTTGTGGCAGGAGAGCGAGATGAACACCTCGAACGTGTAGTCGCCCTCGAGCGCGCGGATCTGCTCGATCACCGCAGCGTCCACCTTGGGCGGGTAGCCACCCGCCTGCAGCAACGCGAGCACGAGCGACGTGAACTCGTGGCCCATCGGGATGCCGGCGAACGTGATCCCCATGTCCTCACCCGCGCGCGTGATCCGGAACGAGGGCGTGCGGGTACCGTCGGCCACGGTCGCGCCACGCAGCTCCCGGTAGCGGATCAGGCTCGACAGCGGCGCGATGTCCTGCAGCAGCGCAGCCATTTCGCGCGCCGCGTCGCTGTCGTCGAGCGACGCGACGATTTCGATCGGCTGGGTCATCCGGCCGAGGTAATCCTGCAGTTGCTGCTTGAGGTCGGCGTCGAGCATGGGTGTTGTCTCGCTCAGGATCCTGGATCGACCTCTCCCGCCGCGAGGCGGGAGAGGCGAGGGCGGAAGGTCCCGCGTCGCGTCAGATCTTGCCGACCAGCTGCAGCGACGGCTTCAGTGTCTTGGAGCCGTCGTTCCACTTGGCCGGGCAGACCTCGCCCGGATTGGCCGCGACGTACTGTGCGGCCTTGAGCTTGCGCAGCGTCTCCTTGACGTCGCGCGCGATCGCGTTGTCGTGGATCTCGAGCGTCTTGATGACGCCGTCCGGATTCGCGACGAACGTGCCGCGCAGCGCCAGGCCTTCCTCCTCGATGTGCACGCCGAAGGCGCGCGTCAGCTGGTGCGTCGGGTCGCCGACCAGCGGGAACTTCGCCTTGCCGACCGCCGGCGAGGTCTCGTGCCAGACCTTGTGCGAGAAGTGCGTGTCGGTCGTGACGATGTAGACCTCGGCACCCATCTTCTGGAACTCGGCATAGTTGTCCGCCGCGTCCTCGACTTCCGTCGGGCAGTTGAAGGTGAAGGCGGCCGGCATGAAGATGAAGACCGACCACTTGCCACGCACGGTCTGGTCCGTCACCTCGACGAACTTGCCGTTGTGGTAGGCGGTGGTCTTGAAGGGCTTGAGGGTCGTGTTGATCAGGTTCATGCGTTCACTCCAGTCGAAACAGGTGCCTGCACGGGCAGGGCGGTAGGGGATGACGTGCATTGTCCGTGCGCGGGCGTCTTAGAGCCAATAGATTGTGACGCCGGATTTGATAGGCAGCGGCTATGGGCCGCCGCCGGTGCGCTGCGCCTCGCACGGATTGACGCGCGCAGCGATCTGATTGCCACTCGCTCTGACCGGATGCTTCGGCAAGGGTTCATCCGCCGGGTGCAGCCGTATTTGCCAGGCCGCGTGTCGGCGGCCGTCCGATTTCCGCGGGGCGCCGGAGCGTGGAGCATGGCTGCTCCAGCGATGCGGAGACGACCATGGCCCACCTCGATGCCTACCTGTTCTTCGACGGAAATTGCGCGGAGGCGATGCGCTTCTACGAGCGCGTGTTCCACGGCAAGATCGAACTGATGCAGACGTATGCCGAGTCGCCTGCGGCGAGCGACGTCGGGCCCGACCGGGCACAGCGCATCATGCACGCGCGGCTGATCATCGACGGACGCGCACTGATGGCGTCGGACGCCGTGAGCGAGGATCCGTTCGAAGGCCTCCGGGGCTTCGCGCTGTCGATGAATTACGAATCGGTCGAGGAAGCGCAGCGTGTCTTCGGCGAACTGGGCGACGGCGGCACCGTGCAGATGCCGTTGCAGCCGACGTTCTGGGCCGACGCGTTCGGCATGCTGGTCGACCGGTTCGGCACGCCGTGGATGGTAAATGTGAACGCGCCGGGGCAGGATGGCGACTCGACCGGGAAGGTGAGGCCCGCCGAACCGACCGGCCCCGAGCGTCGCTGAACCGGGGCCGTGCACGTTCCTGGGCGGTCGCGAGCCCGGCCAGGGGAGACGGATGGCACGACTGGGGTTCTGGTGGTCGGAGGTGCGGCGCCGGCGCGTCTTGCGCGTCGTCGTGTGGTACCTCGCCGGCGCGTGGGTCCTCGCGCAGGTCGCAGACCTGCTGCTCGATGCCTTTGAACTCTCCGGCTACACCCGGTTCGTGATCGCGGCGCTCGTGGCAGGCCTGCCCGTGGCACTGGTGCTCGCGTGGGTCTTCGACGTCACCCCGCGCGGCATCGTGCGCACGCTGGCGCTCCAACCCGACGACGCGACGCGAGATCGACCACCGGCGGCGACGACGCCCGCGCCCGAGAATTCGGTCGCGGTCCTGCCGTTCACGAACCTGAGCCGCAACCCGGACGACGAATACTTCTCGGACGGACTGGCCGAGGAAATTCGCAACCAGCTCGCCGGCGTGCCCGGCCTGCGAGTCGCGGCGCGCACGTCCTCGTTCGCGTTCAAGGGTCGCCACGAGGACGCACGCACCATCGGTCGCCGGCTCAACGTGGCGACGCTGCTCGAAGGCGGCCTGCGCCGACACGAGGATCGCGTGCGCATCGACGTGCAGCTGGTAGGCGCGTCGGATGGCTTCCAGGTCTGGTCGCGCACGTTCGAGCGAGAGATCGGCGACGTCTTCCAGTTGCAGAGCGAAATCTCGCAGGCCGTGCTCGAGGCCGTCGGCCAGCGTTACGGGCAGCCGCTCGGCACGCCCGCGAGACTCGACGCGCCGTCGAATTTCGAGGCCTACAACGCCTACCTGCTCGGGCGGCACCATTTCCACAAGCGCGCCGAGGCTTCGTTGCAGCGGGCCGCATCGCTGTTCCAGCGCGCGGTCGAACTCGATCCGGGGTACGCACTCGCGTACACCGGGATCGCCGACACCGCGCTGCTCCTGTCCGTGCGTCATTACGGCAACTTGCCGGTCGAGGACGCGATCGGCCGCGCGCGACCCGCCGTCGACCGCGCGCTCGAGCTCGCCCCCGAACTCGCCGAGGCGCATGCCTCCCTCGGGCTCGTGCGGCTCACCGAGGGTGATGCCGAGGCGGCCGAGCACGCGTTCGCACGTGCCATCGAGCTCAATGCCGGGTATTCCATGGCGCACGTCTGGCTCGGCCTCGCGTTGCTGGTGCAGGGCCGGTTCGCGGAGGCCACTGAACGGAACCTGCGCGTGTATCGGCTCGATCCGCTCGCGCCGATCGTCGTCACGAACGCGGGTTTCGATGCCCTGCGCTTCGGTCGCGACCAGGAAGCGCGCGAGCGCTTCCTCGCAGCGATCGAACTCGACCCGCAGTTCCCCGTGCCGTGCTCGGGCATGGCCCGGCTCGAGGCGACGCGCGGCCGCGTGCACGAGGCGCTGCGCTGGGTCGACTGTGCGATCAAGATCGCGCCGGGCCGCGCGTTCTATCGCGCCCGCCGCGCGCTGCTGCTGTTGCAGCTCGGCCGGCCCGACGAGGCCGCTGCGGCGGTCGACGAAGCGCGCGCGCTCGGGGCCGACAACCAGTTCGACGTCGAGCTGGTCGTCGCGCTGCACATGGCGCGTAACGAGCGCGAAGCACTGCTGCGCATCGCCGCGGGCGCCGCCGGCACCGCGATTGGTCACGTGCAGCGCGCCTACGCAAACGTGGCCCTGGGTCGACCCGACGACGCGCTCGCGTGCTACGAGGCGGCCACGCTCAGTCCGTGCCGCGAAGTCGACGAGATCCTCAATGACGAATGGGTGTGGCGCCTGCCGCACTCGATCACCTGCGCGCACCTGCGACTCGTGAGCGGGGACGAGGCGCGCGGTCGCGAGGACCTGCGGAACTTCGTCGAACGCGCGGAAGGCTATTTCGCGCAGGGCATCGTCAGCGGCGACGTGCGGTACTGGGCCGCGACGGCGTGCCTGCTGCTGGGCCGGATCGAGGAAGGCATCGCACACCTCGAGACCGCCGTCGCCGGGGGTTGGCGACACGGCTGGTGGGCGCGACTCGACTGGAACCTGCGACCCTGGCTCGAGGACGCACGCATTGCGGCCCTGGTCACGCGCGCCGAAACGATCGAGGGAGACGCACCTTCGCACGCAGGCCGCTCCGCGCTGACTTCGGCCGGCTGACGGGCCCGACGCACACTGATGCACGTTATGTCACGCTGCGATTGACGCGCGTCACGAAACGACTAGCCTGCGCTTGACGGGGCGGGCGCGGCCCCGTCGGACCGAAACAACAACAACCAAGGGGAGGCGGCGCGAGGCGGCCGGCGCGACGGTCGCGGCGCAGCCATGCCGCGGAGGACCGACATGCAGCGGAAGGCATCCACGGACCGATCGGCACTGGCCTCGCGGCTGGTCGTTGCCACCGTCGCG
>DASUYI010000600.1:0-4215 GCA_036377475.1 Steroidobacteraceae bacterium
CACCGGCAGAAAATGCCACAGGCCGTCCTTGACGACGTGCGCGGCGCCGAGGGGGACGTGCTCGGGCGCGCGCGGCCGGGCGCCGAGCATTCCGTAGATGGCGGGCAATGCATAGCGCAGCAGGCAGACCAGCGCGGAGACCGGGTTGCCCGGCAGCCCGAACACGGTCTGCCCCGACGGGCCGATGCCGAACCAGATCGGCTTGCCCGGGCGCTGCGCCACCTTGTGGAACACCTCGGCGACGCCGAGTTCGCGCAGCACGCTCGGCACGTGGTCGAAGCGTCCCATCGACACGCCACCGGTGAGCAGGACCACGTCGTGCGTGGCCAGGTGCCGCGAGAGGCGCTTCGCGAGCACCGCTCGATCGTCGGGCAGGTGGTCCTCGGCGACGCGCTGGAAGCCGCGCAGGTTCAGGGCGCCGCGGAGCGCGTGGCTGTTCGAGCGTCGCACCTGCCAGGCCTCGATCGGCTCGTCGGGCGCGACGAGCTCGTCGCCGGTAGCGACGATCACGATGCGGGGATCGGCGTGCACGTCGGCGCGCGGCAGCCCGGCCGAGGCGAGCACCGCGAGTTCCGGGGCGCCCAGCACCGTGCCACGGACCAGCAGCATGTCGCCTTCGCGGCAGTCGAGGCCGCGCGTGTGCACGTTCCAGAACGGCTCGACCGGCGTGAGCTCGTCCACCACCGCGACGCCGTCGTCGACCGTGATCCGTTCGACCGGCACGACGCAGTCGCAGCCGTGCGGCAGCACCGCGCCCGTCATTGCCTCGAGACAGGTTTCCGCGTCGTCCAGTCGCAGTGGTGGCAGGCCCGCGGGCTGCGTGCCGGCGATCCGATAGCGGCGCCGCCCCCCGCGCCAGGCCTGCGAGGCGAGCGCGACGCCGTCCATCATGACGCGGTCGAACGGCGGCTGGTCGCGCTCGGACCGGACCGATTGCGCGAGCACGGCGCCCGCGAGCGAGGCGAGCGGACGCGACTCGATCGGCAGGGGCTGCACGCGCTCCCGAATCAGCGCTTCCGCCTCGGCGGGCGAGGGCAGTGCGGCGATGTCGGTCATGGGCCCCGTGCGGTGCAACCCCCGCGGGGCTACTTGTCCGCCTGCTTGTCCGAATACGCCTTTTTCTCGACGTTCCAGCGGTCGACGAGGGCCTGCAGTTCGTCGAGCGCCGCGTTGTGCTTCTTGGCGTGGATCGCGTCGATCGACGCCTTCTTCTGCGTGAACTCGGGATCCATGTTGTCGAGCGCGGCCGCCGCGTCGGTCCGCTCCTTCTCGAGGCAGGGCAGGTAGGTCTCCTGCACGTTCTTGACGTAGTCCTTGATCAGGCCCTGGGCGGCCAGCATCTCGTCCTTGTTCGCGCTGCTGCCGTTCGGCAGCGCCTGCGGAGCCTGCGGGTACACGCACGCGGCTTCGGCGGCGACGTTCATCGCCAGCAGGAACGGAGCGATCGCGAGGGCGGTCGAAAGCTTCATGTAGATCAATCCTCGGCTGCGGGGGTCGGGGCACGGCGGTCCGGCCGGCGCGGAAGCGCAACTATACCGCAGTGCACCGCGGGTCCATCCCCCGCGCGGCTTGGCAAACCGTGCCCGCTGGACGTAAAAGGACGCACCTTTCCGGCAATCACATGGACGACGGCATGTCGGCACCCCCTGCGACATTCGGAGCGAGCAGTCACGGCCTGCGCGGCGACTACCGCGACATGCGGCCCGACTACACGGTGACCCAGGACTACTCGGCCTACGATGCCGCGGCCCAGGAACGCTGGCGGCGGTTGTACCAGCGGCAGATCAGGCTGGTGCCGGGCCGCGCCTGCGATGAATTCCTGCGCGTGGTCGAGACCCTCGACTACGGCGCGGGCATTCCGCGATTCGACCAGGTCAACGAGCGGCTCGGTCGGGCGACGGGCTGGCAGGTCGTCGCGGTGCCCGGCCTGCTGCCCGAGCCGGTGTTCTTCGGGCACCTCGCCGAGCGCCGCTTCCCCGTCACGGTCTGGCTGCGCGAGGAAGCGGAGTTCGACTACATCGTCGAGCCCGACGTCTTCCACGATTTCTTCGGGCACGTGCCGTTGCTGTTCGACCCGGTGTTCGCCGACTACATGCAGGCGTACGGGCGAGGCGGGCAGAAGGCCGAGGGGCTGCACGCGCTCGAATACCTCGCGCGGCTCTACTGGTACACGGTCGAGTTCGGCCTGATCCAGGGTCCGCAGGGCCTGCGCATCTACGGCGCCGGGATCCTGTCGTCGCCGAGCGAAATCGTGTACGCGCTCGACAGTCCCGAGCCGCACCGCGTCGGCTTCGACCTGCGCCGCGTGATGCGCACGCGGTACAAGATCGACAGCTTCCAGCAATCCTATTTCGTGATCGACGGGTTCGAGCAGTTGTTCCGCGAAACGGCACCTGACTTCACGCCGCTCTATGTCGACGTCGCCCGGCAGGAGACGCTGGCGGCCAACGCCGTGATCGAGGGCGACCGGCTGTTCTGAAAATGGGGACACTCCGAATTTCCGGGCTCGCTGAGACGAGCGGCGGAAATTAGGAGTGTCCCCATTTTTCCCTACAATGCGCGCCTCGCCTCTCCACGCTTCCCGGACGCACCGCCATGAGTTCTCCGCGACCGACCATCGCCGACGACCCCACGCCCGCCGACGTTTTTGAACTCGGCCATTTCGTCGCGGGCCGCACAGTGCAGGGCACCTCGGGCCGCCGTGGCCCGGTCCACGATCCGGCGACCGGCGCGCTGCGCGGGCACGTCGCCTACGCGAGCGAAGCCGACACGCAGGCGGCAATCGCCGCGGCCGCCACCGCGCTGCCGGCGTGGTCCGCGATGCCGCCGCTGCAGCGCGCGCGAATCCTGTTCCGCTTCAAGGCGCTGCTCGAGACGCACCTCGACGAACTGGCGCGGTTGATCACCTCGGAGCACGGCAAGGTGTTTTCCGACGCGCGCGGCGAAGTGATCCGCGGCACGGAAGTCGTCGAGTTCGCTTGCGGCATTCCGCAGATGCTCAAGGGCGAGTTCAGCGAGAGCGTCGGCACCGGCGTCGACAGCTGGTCGCAGCGCCAGCCGGTCGGCGTGTGCGCGGGTGTCACGCCGTTCAACTTTCCGGCCATGGTGCCGATGTGGATGTTCCCGGTCGCGATCGCCTGTGGCAACACGTTCGTGCTCAAGCCCTCGGAAAAGGATCCGAGCTGCCCGATGCGCCTCGCGCAGTTGCTGCAGGAAGCGGGCCTGCCGGACGGCGTCTTCAACGTCGTCAACGGCGACCGCGAGGCCGTCGACACGCTGCTGACCGACCCGCGCGTCGGCGCGGTCAGTTTCGTCGGGTCGACGCCGGTCGCCGAGTACATTTATCGGACCGCCTCGACGCACGGCAAGCGCGTGCAGGCGCTCGGTGGCGCGAAGAACCACATGGTCGTGATGCCGGACGCGGACACCGCGAACGCCGCGAGCGCGTTGATCGGTGCCGCGTATGGGTCGGCCGGCGAGCGCTGCATGGCGATCTCGGTGGCTGTGGCGGTCGGCGACGCGGCCGGGCCGTTGCTCGACGCAGTACGCGCCCCACTCGCGCAGCTCAAGGTCGGCTCCGGCCTCGACGACGGTGTCGAGATGGGCCCGCTCGTCACGCACGCACACCTCGAGCGCGTGCGCGGGTACGTCGATCTTGGCGTACGGGAGGGGGCGAAGCTCGTCCTCGACGGCCGCGGCGTGCGCGTCAAGGACCACGAGGGCGGCTATTTCCTCGGGCCGTGCCTGTTCGACGAGGTCGAGCCGTCGATGCGCATCTACAAGGAAGAAATTTTCGGTCCGGTGCTTTGCGTCGTGCGCGTGCCGGACCTCGCCACCGCGTTGCGGCTGGTCAACGAGCACGAATTCGGCAACGGTACGGCCATCTTCACCGCGAGCGGCGAGGCCGCACGCACGTTCACGCAGGGCGTGCAGGCCGGCATGGTCGGCATCAACGTGCCGATTCCCGTGCCGATGGCCTTCCACTCGTTCGGCGGCTGGAAGCGTTCGCTGTTCGGCGCCCTCCACGTGCATGGCCCGGACGGGGTGCGCTTCTACACGCGACTGAAGACGGTCACCTCGCGCTGGCCCACGACGCATCGCGAGAGCGCCCAGTTCGTCATGCCGACGATGAAATAGCCGGCGCGACCGCGGCGCACCCCAATTCGCTTGAGCCTCAGCACAGCTGCGACCGGGGTCGACTGCGCTACAATGATC
>DASUYI010000601.1:0-2099 GCA_036377475.1 Steroidobacteraceae bacterium
GTTGGTCGTCAGCAACTCCTCGACGCGATGGTCGAACCGCAGTTGCAGCCGGTCACGGTGCGGTCGCGCGAGCAGGTGCCGGTTCAGCACCACCTGGAGCTCGTGTCCGGTGCCCCAGACGATGTGCCAGCGCGGCACGGAATTGCCGGGACGGTGGAGTCCTCGCTCGACCCAGAGCGGCATCGGCATGAACTGCACGCCGAGGCCGCGCAACCAATCGAACACCTCCGTGTTCGACCGCTGGATGTACGCTTCCGCCCACGCGCGCGGCCACCGATCGTCCGGACCGAAGTCGGCGAACGACAACCAGTCGCGCAACCCCTGCTGGGCGCCGTCCTTGATGCCGTACCGTTTCTGCAGCGCCGTGCCGGCGAACCAGATCCCGCCGAAGCTCTCCTTGGCGAGCCCGCCCATGTTCGCTTCCTCATCGCGGTCGAGCAGCAGCACGCTCCGACCGCGGTCGAGCAGCTCGATGGCTGCGGCGACGCCGGCGATGCCTGCGCCGATCACGATCACGTCCGCCGAATATCGAATCATTTCTGGCGAGCTCCAAATCACGTCACGTCACGTCGCGGTCTGCGTCGTACGACCGGCAAGCGTACCGCGCCGTTATGATCCACGGCATGAGCGTGAACCGAAACCCTCGCAACTCACTGAGCGCCGCCGAGGCGCGACGGCTCGCGCTCGCTGCACAGGGCTTCGCCGAGCCCCGGCCCAAGACCGGGACGGCTCGACGCGACGTGTTGCGCACGGTCCGACGGCTCGGACTCGTGCAGATCGACTCGGTCAACGTGCTCGTTCGATCCCATTACCTGCCGCTCTACTCGCGGCTCGGTGCGTATGACCGCGCCTGGCTCGACGAACTAGCCTACGGTGGGCGGCGTCGCAAGCTGTTCGAATACTGGGGGCACGAGGCCTCGCTGCTCCCGGTCGAGCAGCAACCGCTGCTGCGCTGGCGCATGCAGCGCGCGAGGAACGGCGACGGCCTGTGGGGCGGCGTTGCGCGGTTCGGGCGAGAGCACGCGCGGTTCTGCGAGACGGTGCTGGCCGAAATCCGGGATCGCGGGCCGGTCGGCGTGTCCGAGCTGGCGGCGTCGGGTCGTCGCAAGGGCGGCTGGTGGGGTTGGAGCGAGGGCAAGGTCGCGCTCGAGTGGCTGTTCTGGACCGGACAGGTCACCACGCGTGCGCGGCGCGGCACGTTCGAGCGCGTCTATGACCTCACGGAGCGCGTGCTGCCGACGACCGTCCTCGCCGTGCCGACGCCGGACGAAGCGGCGGCGCAACGACAGTTGCTGCGCATCGCACAGCGTGCGCTCGGCGTCGCGACCGAGCGCGACCTGCGCGACTACTTCCGGCTGCCGGTCGCCGATGCGCGTACGCGTCTTCTGGAACTGGTCGAGGCCGGTGAGTTCGTGCCCGTGCAGGTGGAAGGCTGGCGAGCGCCCGCCTACGTGATGCGCGACGTGCGCGTTCCGCGCCGCATCGAGGCCTGCGGGCTGCTGTCGCCGTTCGATTCGCTCGTGTGGTTTCGCGATCGCATGCAGCGGTTGTTCGATTTCCACTACCGGATCGAGATCTACACGCCGGCCCACAAGCGCCGCCACGGCTACTACGTGCTGCCGTTCCTGCTCGGCGACCAGCTCGTGGCGCGCGTGGACCTCAAGGCGGACCGCGGCTCCGGGCGTCTGCGCTGCCTCAGCACGCACCTCGAGCCTGCGGCGGCCCGCGCGCAGGTGGAGTCGGAGCTGCGCGAGGAGTTGCGTCGCCTCGCGCGCTGGCTCGACCTGCGGACCGGGTGACGGCGCCGCGGTGGTTGTGGACTCAGCGCTGACGATCGATTTACACGCCCGGTGGCCTCGAAACCACACTTCGGGCATACTGTGCCCACAGTTTGCCGCCGCGCAGTCCGGTCTGCGCACGAGGATCTTCGGCGGAATATGGGGACACTCCTGATTTTCCCCGGCCGTTCTTACGGACCCGGAAATTCAGGAATGTCCCCATATTCCCGCATTGCGGCCCCTCCTGCAGACTGATCGACGTCTGCAATTTCGCGTCTCGATTCCATAAAGCAACGGCGCCCGGTCCGGTGCCTGCGCGTG
>DASUYI010000602.1:0-11487 GCA_036377475.1 Steroidobacteraceae bacterium
CAACCTCAAGCTGACCGGCGAGTGGTTCGAGCCGGACAGCGATCTCGACGACGACGACCAGACGCGCTGGAGCGGCGTGTACGAGTACACGCCGATCGCGTTCGTGCAGCTGCGCGCCGGCGGGCGCTTCTTCGACGGCAACCCGCAGAACGACATCGAGAATCGCGAGGTCTGGTTCCTCGAGCTGCACGGCTTCTTCTGACGCCGCCCCGCGCGCACCGCGCTGCGGTCGGCTACTCGGTGCGCGTGCGCTCGCGATCGTGCGCGACGCTGGCCTCGCGCGCTTCCGGACAGCGGCCTTCCTGACGCACCGCGACCAGGGCGGCGCACGCGTTGATCGCGACGAAGCGTCCGGACGGCGACGTGACCTGGTGCGACGTGTGCGTCAGCAGCCGCGCGACTTCGTCCGCGCGCAGTTTCGGATTGGCCTCCAGCATCAGCGCGACGACGCCCGACGTCTGCGCCGCCGCGAGCGAACTGCCCGAGGCGAAGTCGTAATGGGCGCCCGGCACCAGCGTGAGCACGTCGCGCCCTGGCGCCACGAGCGCGGCGGGCGTGCCGCTGCGCCGGCCCGGCGCGTCGACCATCACGACGCCCTCGACGTCGCCGGGGAAACCGCTCGAGGCGCCGTCGGGCGGCGCCGCGCCCACGAACACGACCCCCTTGCGCTGACCCTGCGCGACGATGCGTGCGAGCAGGCGGTCCGGCGGTCCGGCGAGACTCAGGTTGACGACGTTGGCGCGGGCACCGATCGCGGCCGCGATCGCCTGGGCGAGCGTGAAGCTGTTGCAGACGGCCGCTTCGGGACGCGCCGCCTCCCGCCAGCACGCCTTGTAGACGAGCAACCGGACGTCGGGTGCGATGCCGGCGATCCCGATACCGTTGTTGGCGACTGCGGCAATGACGCCGGCCACGGCGGTGCCGTGCGCGTCCGTCGCGAACGCGTCCGCGTCGGCATCGACGAAGTTCCGCATCGTCGCCACGCGGCCCTGCAGGTCCGGGTGCGCGGTGTCGACGCCCGTGTCGACGATGGCAACGCGAACGCCACTGCCGCGCGACCATTGCTGCGCCTCGGCCACGTTGAGCAGCGCGAGGCTGCTCTGCAGGCGCGCGTACGGGTCGTTGTACGCGGACGCCTGGGTCGCGAACGTCGCGAGCGGCTGCGCCGATTCGACCCGTCGGTCGGCCGTGAGCCTGGCCAGTATGTCGCGCCGGTCCGCCGCCGGCGGCATCCCGTAGACGACACAGTGAACGCCGAGCAGCCTGATGGGCCAGCTCGCGGCCTCCTGCAGTCCGTAGTCCGTGGCGATCGCGGCCGCGGTGGCTCGCGCCTGGCTGCTCGGGCCGTACGAGACGAACGCGGCGCCGTAGGTCGTGGGCTCCCGCCGCGGGGCATCGTGCACGGTGACGACGAGGAAGCGTTCCGGCGTGACGCGCACGGCGTCGGGCATCGCGTTGGCAGGTGGGCGAGCCGGCACTCCCGCACACGCTGCGAGCGCGGCGACGAGCGCGCCCGCCAGCAGCGAGGACACAGTGCGGATCATCGTGCCGGCTCCGCCCGGATGGGCTCGGCGAACAATACGCGTGCATCGGCGCGCAACCTCGCGAGGCTCGCCGTCACGGTGGCTTCGTCCGCCGCGTTGCCGGACAACGCGAGGGCGTACGCGCCGGCGGGCGAAGGGCCGTCGACGATGCGCGCGTCGATCGCTGCCAGCAGCGACGCGAGTTCCTGCGCGGTCGTGCCCGGCGCGAAGACGACCCGCAGGCGCGCCGCGTCCGAGGTCGGCGCCGCGGGGCTGCTGGTCAAGGTGCGATACGGCGCGTCCGTCGACCGGTCGGCGCCGCGCCACAGCGCCGCGCCCACGAGCGCGAGCGCCAGCGCCTGGACGACGACCGCGGCCGCGATCCAGCGCGGCTCGCGGGCCGGCGACGCGGGAGAGCGCCCGCTCGCCTCCGGCGGCGGCTCGCGCATCGCCCGTTCCGTCTCGTCGATGCGCGCCATCACGCGCTGGAAACCCTGTGATGCCGACAGCGGCGCCGGCCGTTCGACCCTGTGCAGCAGGCCGTGCAGCGCACGCTCGTGCTCGAGGTCTTCACGACACGTGACGCACGACGCGACGTGGGCCTCGACCCTCGCCGAGTCCGCGGCGTCGAGTCGCCCCGTGACGAACCACGGGAGCAGGCGTGCGGCTTCGCTGCTGCAGGACGTGGCGTTCACGGCAGCGCTCCACCCGAGAGTGCGGGCAGCCGGGTCCGCAGCTTGCGACGGGCGTGGAACATGCGCGTCTTCACGGTGTTGACCGGGCACTCGAGGATCTCGGCGATTTCCGCGCACGAGTGCCCGAGGTAGTAGGTGAGCTCGACGACGAGCCGCTGCTCGAGCGGCAATTCGGCAAGCGCGTGCGTGACGAGTTCGACGCGTTCGAACCCTTCCACTTCGGCGCACGCGTCGGTCTGCGCCGCGTCGTCCACGGCGTCGTACTCGACGGGGACGAGCTTGACGCTCGCGCGCCGGAAGGCCTTGAGCGCGCGCCGATAGGCGATGCCCATCACCCAGGTCGAGACACGCGAGGCGCCGCGAAATTCGCCCGCGCGCTGCCAGACGATCCACATCGTGTCGTTGATGATTTCCTCGGCGAGGTCGGGATGGCGCGTCATGCGGGTGAGGAATCGGGCCAGGCGCCGGTGATAGACGTGATACAGGGCTTCGAAGGCGCTGCGGTCGCGCGCCGCGGTGCGGTGGAGGAGTTCGAGCTCGTGCGCATCCCCGGACGGTTCGTTCACCGCCTCGAAGCCCGTCGTCCGATGACCCGGGAGATCCACGTCCAGCCTCCCGCTCTCGAGGGATTCGATCCCCCGTTCGGTATGTACGCCCGTGGGCCCGATCGGTTCAATCCGCGGCCGGCGATCGCGCCGGTCGCCGCACTTCATCGCCAAAAGAGAATAATCACCTAACTCATTGATGTGTAAAAACTAAGTTGCACAGATAAGCGCCACGGTTCCCACGAAAACCGCAGTTTCGCCGCGGCGCAGCAATTGGAGTATGTTTGGCTTCCGTGCCCGGTCGCGGGCTCCGCAATGATGGACACAGACATGAACTCGACCGTCACTCCGGCCGCCGCGGCGATCGCCCCCACCGCACGCGAACTGGTCGACCAGAGCGTCGCGAAGCAGCTCCTGCTCGGCAACGTGCTCGAGCCGTCGCTCTTCCCGTACCCGGCCATCAACGAGCGCGACCGCGAGATGCTCGCGATGGTCATCGACTCGGTCGACAAATTCCTCGAGGGCAAGGAGGACGATTTCGCGCAATGGGACCGTGACGCGCACCAGCCCGACGAATTCGTCCAGGCGCTGCGCGACCTCGGGTTGTTCGGCCTCATCATTCCCGAGGAATTTGGCGGCATCGGCCTCTCGAACGCGGCCTACGCCCGCGTGCTCGCGCAGACGAGCAGCCACGACAGTTCGGTCTCGCTGACGATCGGCGCGCACAGCTCGATCGGCATGAAGGGGCTGCTGCTCTTCGGCACCACCGACCAGAAGGCACGCTACCTGCCGAAGCTCGCGACCGGCGAGATGATCGCGGCGTTCTGCCTGACCGAGGCGAACGCCGGCTCGGATGCCGCGGCGATCCGCACGCGTGCGACGCGCAACGACGACGGCAGCTGGACGCTCAGCGGCGAGAAGATCTGGATCACGAACGGCGGCATCGCCGACTTCTACACGGTCTTCGCGCGCACCGACGGACCCGAGGGCAAGATCACGGCGTTCCTGGTCGAGGCCGTGTGGCCCGGCGTGAGCCACGGCCCGCACGAGGACAAGATGGGCATCCGTGCCTCCAGCACGACGAGCGTGATCCTGAACGACGTGCGCGTGCCGCCCGAGAACGTGCTCGGCGAGGTCGGCAAGGGTTTCAAGGTCGCGATGGGCATCCTCAACAATGGCCGCACGGGCCTCGGCGGCGGTGCGGTCGGCGGCATGAAGGCGCTGATCCGCAGGTCCGTGCGGCAGGCGCAGGAGCGCAAGCAGTTCGACCGGCCGATCGCCGAGTTCGGCATGGTGCGCGAGAAGATCGCGCAGATGACGGTGGACTGCTTCGCGGCCGAGAGCGCGGTCTGGATGGTCGCGCACTACATCGACAGCGGTTACGAGGACTACTCGACCGAGGCCGCGATCACCAAGGTGTTTGCGAGCGAGGCGATGCAGCGCACGGCGTACGAGGCACTGCAGATCGCGGGCGGCATGGGATACATGCGCGAACAGCCCTACGAGCAGGCCGTGCGCGACGCGCGCATCCTGCCGGTATTCGAGGGCACCAACGAGATCCTGCGGCTCTTCATCGCGCTCTCGGCGCTCAAGGACGTGGGCTCCGGACTCACCGAGCTGCAGTCGGCGCTAAACTCGATCTTCAACGATCCGATCAAGGGTTTCGGCGTGCTCTCGAGCTACGCGGGCCGTCGACTCGACCGCGGACGTGCCCGCATCGACACGCAGCTCGTGCCCGAGCTCGCGCCGCTCGTGCAGGTCTACGAGAACTACGTCCGCGGCGCGGCCCGCGTGGCGGAGATCGTGCTGCGCAAGCACGGCAAGCGCATCTTCGAGCGCCAGCTCGTGCAGAAGCGCATCGCCGACCTGCTGATCGACCTGTTCGTGGGCCTTTGCGTGCTCTCGCGCGCCGATTCGATCATCAGGCGCGACCCCGACTCGACGTCGAAGGTGGTCGACATCGCGCGGATCTTCACGCACCAGGCGCGTCGGCGCATGGTCCGCAACATCCGCGGCGCCGACCACAACGAGGATCGCTCGATCGATGCGCTCGCGGGCGCGATCCTCGAGCTGGGCGCCTATCCCTGGGACGTGCTGTAAGACCCTCGCCCGACCCTCTCCCGCCGACGCGGGAGAGGGCGCCGGGTGTCAAAGCGACCTGAGGTAGTGCACCAGGTCCGCGATCTGTTCGTCCGTCAGGCCCAGCGACTTCCTGGTGTTGTAGATCCGTGCGACGTCCTCGAGGGTACTGGCCGAGCCGTCGTGAAAATACGGCGGGTGCTGCCAGATGCCGCGCAACGGCGTCGTGCGGTACTCCCCGGTCGCCGAGCGCGAGGCGTAGCTCGGAAACTCGGGCTCCGCCATCGAATCTTCCGGCGGATGCAGTCGCGTGTTCGCGTCGGTGAACGTCGAGCCCGTGTGGCAGCTCGCGCATTCGCCGTCCCCCTCGAACACCAGCTTGCCACGCGCTGCGGCCGCGGCGTCGAAGCTGCCCGCAGGCGCCGCCGGCGCGAGCAATGACAACTGGTAGGCCTGCAAGGCGGGCAGCTTGCTGCTCACGAGGTCGACCGTGCCGTTCGTGATGCTCAGCGGCAGCCGTGGATCCTCGAACGTCCCGAGGCCGCCCATCTGCGTCACGGCGACGTAGCGATTCCAGTAGGCGATGTCCGCGCCGTCACCGGTGAAGGTGATGCTGTGGATGCCCGCGAGCCCGTAGGCGGGCGGAATCACGACCGGCTTGCTGAGCCCGTCGACGTTGTGGCGCGGGTCGTACATTCCCGGACCCCAGGCGCGCAGCAGTGCCTTCTCCGGTTCCTGCACCGCGGGCGACAGCGCGATGATCTTGCCGGGATCGAGGTCGCGGTTCGGCCAGCCGTCCAGGCGCCTGCCGATTCCATCCGCGAACGAGTCGTCGACCGTGGAATGACAGAGCGCGCAGGTAATGCCGACCCGCGTCAACGTGTCGCGACCATTCACCTTTTCGACCGTGCCCTTCAAGCCGACCACCGCGTCCAGCTTGAGCAGCGCGACCGTCGTCGCGGGGCTGCGCAGGTCGACCGTGCCTTTCACGATGCCCTTGCGGACCGAGGGGGGCAGTGCGTCCACGTCGACCTTGAGCCCGACCGACAGCGCAGTCACGGGGTCGACCGCCGTGCGGATCACCTCGTGCATCCGCAGCAGGTCGGTCCACTTGGCCTCGTCACCGAACGTGTCGTACCGGAAGATGTGTTTGCCCTGGGCCGCGAGTGCCGTGTCGCGTCCCCGCGTCGAAGGCCCCGCCGCGTGCGTACTCGCCACCGCGCCGGTCAATAACAGTGCTAGACCCAGCGCCAGGCCGGGAACTCTGGTTAGTGCGTTCATGTGTCACCGTCGGGTTCGTACGCGTCCACGTCCATTGGACGTCACGACCGGCGCGACCGTTTCGGCTCCGGGCGGCCGCTGTGCCCATCCGCGTGTCGGCGTCGGAGGACAAGAGCCTCGACGTGGGCAACGTGGCACTTTCGGAAACTCCACCAGCGGGTTTTGCGCTAGAGTCGTTCACCATCGCGCGGTGCAACGATCGCGCGTGACTGAACCATCGAGGGGGAAAATCACATGCGACGCCGACCAGGCCGTCTCGGAATCCTGTTTGCTTCACTGGCCACCGCGCTCTGCGGCTGGTCGTCCGTTTCGACCGCAGCGATCGTCGCCGCGCCCGGGCATGGCACTCTGCTCGTCGGCGCCGCCTCGCGCACGGTGCTGCCGACCGTCGATGGCGGGCACGACTACCTGAAGGCGGGCTTTCCTGCGCGCGGGAACCCGACGGACCCCGGCATCCTCGTGCCGCAATGGGACGACGGCCGCATCGCGGTCGGCAACGGGGAGCGCGAATCGTTCTGGGTGCACGACGACATCCGCGCGGCGGCCGTCGCGATCGACGACGCGCGCAGCGCCGACATCGTCGTGGTCGTCACGACGGACCTCTACATGGTCTTCCGCAACGACGGCGAGTTGATCCGCGCCAAGGCGGCAAAGCTGCTGCCGGCCGGCCTCGCGCAGAAGCTCAAGGTGATCGTCACGGCCTCGCACAACCACCACGGTCCGGACACGGCGTTCGACATCAATCACGACTGGTACGAGCAGATGACGGACCAGGTCGCGCAGGTCGTGGCCGCCGCGGTCAACAACCGCCGGCCGGCGCGCCTGCAAGTGGCAGCGGGTGCGCACTGGTTCGGCATGAACGACGGCACCGACCCGCAGGTGTTCGACCCGCGCCTGAACGTGCTGCAGGCGGTCGACGTGCAGGGGCGCACCGTCGCGACGATGGTGCAGTGGAACAATCACCCCGAGGCCACGCTCGGCTGGGAACCGCCGCTGTCGGAGATCCAGGCCGACTGCGCGGTGCTCGGTGTTTCGCCCGACAAGTGCACCGCGGAGGGTCGCTACTTCACCTCCGATTTCGTCGGCGTGCTGCGTGACGACCTGCGCAAGCGCTACGGGGGCGAAGTGCTGTTCGTGAACGGCGCGCTCGGCGTGCTGATCGGGCCGGGCGGTTCGCAGGTCTGGGAAGTGACGCCGCAGCACCCGCTCGGCAACCAGATGATCGCGCCCGCGGGCGCCACGGCGGCCGGGGGCGGCACGGACTACAAGCAGAAGAACTTCCGTCGCGCCGAGGTGATCGGGGAGCAGCTCGCGCTCGCGGTCGGGCGGCTGCTCGATGATGCGGAGAAGATCGCAGATCCGCGCGTGTCGTACGCGGTGCACCCGTTCTACACCTACCTGAGCAACTTCGGCTTCCGCGTGCTGCTGGTCGTCGATCCCGACACGGGGCTCACGCAACTCGGCCACGTGCCGGCGCCGCTCTACAACTGTCCGCTCAACGGACCGAAGACGGACGCAACCTGCACCAGCGACGGCTTCGTGAGTGCGACGGACCCGAACATCGGCACCGATTTCCGCACGGGCGATCACCTGAAGAGCGCGGTCGAGTACCTGCGCATCGGGCCGGTCGGCATGATGTTCCTGCCCGGCGAGGTCCCGGGCGAGCTCACGGCGGGCCTGCCCGCGCAGTTCCGTGCCGATCCGCAACGCTGGTACGAGGAACCGATGGGCACGCACGCGTTCGGCTCCGCGTACCGGATCCCGGGCTACGCGGCGCGTCGCATGTCGGACCGGTACGAGTGGATGATCGGGCTCGGCAGCGACCAGATCGGCTACTTCGTCGCGCACTCGAACTATCGCGTCTACTGCGTCGCGGACGCGCTCGTCGCGCCCGGCACCTGCGCCGCGCTGCACGCGGGCGGGTTGATCGAGTACCCCGACGCCGTGTCCGGAGCGACCTGCAAGCGCATCACCGAGGACCCGAGCCAGCTCGCCGCGTACGGCCCCTACGCGCCGCTGATCGCGGGCAGTTGTCGTTACGGCCAGGCCTTGGGCGAGGCGCAGGGCCACTACGAAGAAACGAACTCCGCCGGCTGGGACATCGCCAACGACATGCTCGACGCGATCGGCAAGCTCACCGGCAATGCCGATGCGACCGAGGTCAATCCGGACTTTCCGGGCTGGTACGAGAAGAACCTTCCGCCCGGCGACTTGCCGTAACGAACCTCAGGCCCTCTCCTGCGCAAGCAGGGGAGGGCGGCGGCGGATCGACCGGTCAACCGATCAGGCGTGCTCGTCGAGCGCGCATTCGCGCGCCCAGAGCTCCTGCAGCCGTTGCTCGCGCAGTTCGAACTGCTCCGTCGGGTAGCCCTGCGCCGTCTGCTCGCGCAGGCGCTCGATCCACTGCTCGCCCGTCACGCGGTCGACGTGCAGCGTGCTGATGTCCGCGTACGGGTGATCCTTGAGGCGCCGTGCGAGCTCGTTCGTCACGGACTGCAGCGACGGTCCCTCGATGTGGCCCGTGACGTGACGCGGGCCGCCCTGCTGGAACGGGCCCTCGTAGGCCAGGTCGAAGTCGGCCTCGTAGATGTATTTCGGGAAGGGCATGACCGCCGTCCTGGCTGAGCGAACGTCATTCTTGTATGGAGCCGGCCGAAAGCGCTGCCCGCTCTTTCCGAGCCGGCCACCCGCTGAATCCCTTACGCGGTTTCGGTGTGCCGGAGCGGGCCGGGTGCGCAAGACCGGGGTGGCCGTCCCCGGACCCGTCCGAATGCGGGCTGGTTCGTATTAATACCCATATGTAGTCATAATTGACATGACTCCATATGTAGAGTAGCTTCAAAACCGGAGGAACGATGCCACACGCCACCGCAGCCCGGTCGAAGCCCGTCGCCGCCGAGCGCCATCTCGCCGGCGCCGCACTGCGCGCGTTCTTCCGGATCGCCGCGCTCTGGAAGCTCGACACGTCGCAGGAACGCACGCTGCTCGGCAACCCGCCCGCGTCGACGTACTTCAAGTGGAAGAAGGATCCGCAGGCGGCGCATCTGTCGCGCGACGTGCTCGAGCGCATCAGCTACGTGCTCGGCATCTTCAAGGCGCTGGAGATCCTGTTCCCGGACCCGGCCCGTGCCGACGCCTGGCTCACGCGGCCCAATGACGCGCCGATGTTCGGCGGGCACAGCGCGCTCGAACGCATGCTCGGCGGCAACGTCTCCGACCTCTTCGTCGTGCGCCAGTACCTCGACGCCCAGCGGGGCGGCTGAGGGTGCGCAAGGCGCCGCCGCGGCGCGCGATCGACTGGCGAGCGCACCGGATCGTGCCGAGTCGATTCCCACCCGTGGGACCGTGGGAGCGGATCGCCGACCCGGCGGACTTCGAGGCGCTCGCGGAAGTCGAGGCGCTCACCAACCCGCGCATCCGTGAAGAACTCGGCGTGCTGGCATTGACGCCGCCGGAGCGGCGCGTGAGCGGGCCGGGCACGACGCCGATCATGGCGGCATTCACGCACCTGAACCCGGACGGCTCGCGCTTCTCCGACGGCACCTACGGCGTGTTCTACGCGGCCAAGGAACTCGAGACTTCGCTGCGCGAAACGGTGTATCACACCGCGCGGTTTCTCGCGTTGACGCACGAGCCGGCGACACGCGTCGAGATGCGCTGCTACGTGACGCGGATCGCCGCGAAATTCCACGACCTCCGCGGCGACTATCCGAAGCTGCACGACCCCGACGATTACACGGCGAGCCAGGCGTTTGCACGCGAGCTTCGGCGAGACGGTTCCGACGGCATCGTCTACGACAGCGTGCGCCGGCGCGGCGGCCAGTGCGTCGCAGTGTTCTGGCCCGACCGCGTCGGCCGCTGCACGCAGTCCCGCCACTTCGCCTATTGCTGGGACGGCCGGTCGATCACCGACGTGCTCGAGTTGTCCGCGGTCAAGCTGCCCTGAGCCGGATGGTTCGCGTCAGTCCGCGGCGTGCTCGTGCTGCGCCGCGTGCCTGGCTGCGACCACCTCGATCTCGACCAGCGCCCCCGGCACCGGCAGCCCGGCGACCTGCACGGTCGTCCGCGCGGGCAGCTTGTTTTCCTGCGGCCGCAACCCGTAGACGCCGAGGTACGCCTGCATCAGGCCCTCGAAATCCATGCTGCCGCCCTTACGCGGGTCGCCGACCAGGAAGACGTTCATCCTGACCACGTCCGCCATCGTCAGGCCGAGGGTCGCGAGTTCCTTCTGGATCTTGGCGAGCACGCTCTTCGCCTGGGTCGCGGTGTCGCCCAGACGCTCGAGGCTGCCGGCGGGTGCCTTCGGGTCTGCCACGTCGGCAAGCATGCCGCTCAGGAACACGAGGTCCGTGTCCGTCGGGACGACGACGCTGCTCGCGATCGGGAAGTTCGGCGCGGCGTGGCGGATGATGTCGTGCGCGTCCGCGGCGTACGTGGCGGCGAGCGCGAGGACAAGAGCGGCGAGGATGGGGCGGTGCATGCGTTCACTCCCGGTCGATGTGCGAGCAGCGGTACGCATATTCGCAGATGACCGTTCAGCGCGCATCGCCGCCCCCTCGTGTCCTCGAAGCCGCCTCCGGGCGCAGCGGGTTCGCTCAGTCGCAGCGGGTCGGCCGTGTGGCCGGTTCGCTTTCGGGCACGTGCGCCCAAACGTTTTGCCAGAAATGCGAGGCCGGGAACCGCCGGAATCGCGGCGTGCCCAGGCCCGCTGACTCGAATGCCGAGCGGACCTCGTCGCGCGTGTAGCGATGGGCGTGCCAGAGCGTCTCGATGAGCGGCTTCGTGACCCAGTTCCTGCGCGTGATGAAAACGAGCAGCCGACCCTCGCGCGCGAGCCGGGTCCGCAAGGCGGCGAGCGCCGTGGCCAGCTTGGGTTTCGGGACGTACTCGAGCATGGCGACCGACACGATCAGGTCGAAGTTCGTCCACTCCGGTGGGAGCCTCTGCAGCTCGAGCACGTCGGCTTCGAACAGTTGCACGCGCTGCACGTTTTCGCGTGCCAGGGCCTGCCGGAAGCGAGTCAGCATCGCGGGCGTCAGGTCGAAGGCGCAGATCTCCGCGACATCGAGTCGCCGACGGTGGAGCGCCTGGCTGAGGGCCAGTGTTGCATCGCCCGCTCCACAACCGGCATCGAGTACGCGGAGCCCCGGCCGGAGCCCGTCGTAGGTTTCGAAGAACGCCTGCAGTGCCTGGCGCGACCGGAACAGTTTGTTGAACGCCAGGTACGTGTCGGCCTTGTCCGTGTACAGTCGTTTTGCATCCATGCGCGAGTTTCCCGTGACCCTCCCCCGTGTCCGCGGGAGAGGGTGTCGGCTGGGTCAGTGCCAGTTGCCGATCCAGCGATCGGTCGGTGCGGGCCGGCCC
>DASUYI010000603.1:0-2583 GCA_036377475.1 Steroidobacteraceae bacterium
CGGCATGCTTGCACGCTACGCTCCCCCGGCCCGGCGAAGCGGGCAAGTGCCGGCAGTGTAGGCAAAACGCCCGGGCCGCGGCGTCGTCCGAACGCCTACACCGGCCGCGGACCCCTGTCGCACGGACTGCCCGCCGGTGTCCGCAACGTCGATCAAACCAAAGTGCGGGCTGGCGCATCTGTACGTCATGCGCCACCACCGTTCGTCGCACCCCCCACACCGGTCGACTCACCGACCGTGTGTGGCGTGCCGGAGCCGGCGCAGAATCCGCGTTTCGACGGGGTCCGTGCGGGCCCTGCGCTGGCTTGGGTGAACGGGGGTACGGCGCCATGAAACTGTCGGAACGCAGCCTGAAGAACCCCGCCGCCGTGGCAGCCGCCGCAGCCATCGTCGTGCTGTTCGGCCTGCTCGCCATGCTGCGGTTGCCGATCCAGCTGCTGCCGGACACGCGCCAGCCGCAGCTGTTCATCAACGCGGAGTGGCGTGAAGCGGCACCCGCCGAACTCGAGGAGGCGCTGATCGAGCCGATCGAGGAGGCGATGCGCGGCCTGCCGGGCCTGGTGGAGATGGGCTCGGAATCCAACCGCGGTCGCGGTGGGGTGCAGCTCACGTTCGAAGTCGGCACCGACATGACGCTCGTGATGCTCGACGTCGTCTCGCGCCTCAACACCCTGCCGCCGCTCCCCCCCGATGCCGACGAGCCGCAGGTCTTCGGCGGCGACAACTTCCAGACCCAGAACGCGGCCTCGCTGCTGATCCGGCCGACCGAAGGGCATTCGGTGCCCGACATCGCGGTCCAGTACCAGCAGTTCATCGAGGAGGTCGTCGAGCCGCGCCTCGCGCGCGTGCCCGGCGTCTCGCGCGTCAACCTCGAGGGCGGCCGACCGCGCGAGGTGCAGGTCACGTTCGACCCGCACCGGCTCGCGGCGCTCGGCCTCTCGCCCCAGCGGATCGCCCAGACGGTCATCGCGGCCCGTGACGTATCCGCCGGTTTCGCCAATGTCGGCCGCCGGCAATTCACCGTGCGCGTCACGGGCCGCGAGCCGGTCGAGCAGCTCGGCGACCTGGTCGTCGGCTGGAGCGAAGATCGTCCCTTGTACCTGCGCGACGTCGCGGAAATACGCACCGCGCACATCGACGCGTTCTGGTTCTCGTACCGCAGCGGCGTGCCGGCCTATTACATCACGCTGCAGCGGATGTCGGACTCGAACACGGTCGAGGTCGTCGACGGCATCAAGGAAGCGATCGCCGAGCTCAACACCGGCCCGCTCGCCAAGGAGAACCTCTACGCCGACCTCTCGTGGGACGCGAGCGTGTACGTGCGCCGCGCGATCGGCTTCGTCGAGGAGAGTCTTGCGATCGGCATCCTGCTCGCGGTCGGCGGCCTCTGGTACTTCCTGCGCGGGCCGCGCGCGCTGCTCGTGATCGGCGCATCGATCCCGATCTCGCTGTTCTTCGCGATCATCACGATGCAGCTGCTCGGACGCACGCTCAACGTCGTCTCGCTCGCGGGCCTCGCGTTCTCGACCGGCATCGTGATCGACGCGGCGCTGATCGTGCAGGGCAACGTGATCCGTTTCCTGCAGGAGGGCAAGGACGCCTGGACGGCGACCGTCGAGGGCGCGACCGAGGTCATGCCCGCGTTGCTCGCCTCGATGCTGACCAGCATCGCGATCTTCCTGCCGATCCTGTTCATGGAGGGCCTCGAGGGCCAGCTGTTCAAGGACCTCGCGATCACGATGTCGGTCTCGCACGCGGCGTCGCTGCTGGTCGCCATGACGGTGATCCCCGCCGCCAATCGCTGGGCGCTCGCGAAGGGCATCCCGGCCGACCAGCACGCGCACTGGTGGCGCGGCATGACCGGGTTCGCGATGCGGCTCACGGAGCGGCCGACGGCGCGGCTCGCGTGGATCGGCGGCATCACGGGCGCGAGCCTGCTCGTCGTCGTGCTGCTCGCGCCGAAGGTCGACTACCTGCCGGTCGCGCAGACCGACATGATCTGGAACAACATGCGACTGCCGCCGGGCGGCAACATCGAGACGGCACGCGCAGAACTCGCGCCGGTCGTGATCGAGCGGCTCAAGCCCTACCTCGAGGGCAAGAAGGAACCCAAGGTGAAGTACTACAACTTCTCCGCCTGGGGCGGGTTCGGCGGCACGGCGGTCGTCTACCCGGAAGACCCGCGCGACATTCCCGAGATGGTGCGGCTGCTGCGCGAGGAAATCCTCGTGGGCTTCCCCGACACGCAGGTGTTCACGCAGCGTGGCTCGCTGCTGAACGTCGACGGCGACAACGCGCGCGAGATCCGGCTCGACTTCCAGGGCGCCGACCTCGCCGCGCTGATGGACGCCGCACGTCTCGCAACCGAGGAGATCCCGCGCGCGATCCCCGAGACGTACCCGCAGGCGTTCCCGGGTCTCGAACTGAACCAGCCCGAACTGCAACTCGTGCCCGACGAGTGGCGGATTGCGCGCTCGGGCCTGACGCGGACGGAGGTCGCTTCGGCGATTCGTGCCTACACCGGCGGGCTGTGGGCGGGCGAGTACTTCGACGGCGACGACCGCCTGGACATCATCGTCAAGT
>DASUYI010000604.1:0-2141 GCA_036377475.1 Steroidobacteraceae bacterium
CCGCTGTTAGGCTCTCGGACGGGATTCAAGCACTGCGCCCGGCCGTGTACCGAGAACTCGACGTCGATCGTGTGGACAGCAACACGCCTGAGCCGTTCGCGCTGCGCTGGCGCTACGCGTTGGCACGCCTCGCGTTCGGACTGGTGTACCGCGTGCTCGGCCTGCGCCGCGGCGTGATCCGCCGTAATCTCAAGCGCTCGTTCCCCACGCTTGACGAGACGTCGCGCCAGACGATCGCACGCGATTTCGTCGTCCGACAGTCGCAGGTGTTCGCCGAAATCGACTATGCGCGCTCGATCCCGGATACGGAGCTGCGACGACGCGTGCGGCTGATCGACCCGCAAGGCGTGCTGGCGCCCGCACCCGAGGGCACGCGCCGCCTCGACGTTTTCATCGGCGGGCACCAGTGCAATTTCGAGTGGCTGCTGCTGCGGCTCTCGCTCGAACTCGGTGCCGGGATGGTCGCGCTTTACAAGCCGTTGCGCGGCACGCGCGCCGAGCAGTATTTCCGTACGCGCCGCACGCGCTTCGGCGCCCGGCTGCTGCCCGCGAAGGCCGTCACGCGCGAACTCGGCACCGTCCGCAATGCACGCGCCCTCGGCATGATCGCCGACCAGGTGCCCCGCACCAGTCCCGAGCGTCACTGGACCACGTTCCTGCGCCAGCCGACAGCGTTCTTCAAAGGCCCGGAGCGACTCGCGCGCGCGCTGCGGGGGCGCATCGTCTTTGTCTCGATGCGGCGGCTCGGTCGAGGGTGTTACGAGATCGAACTCGAACCGCTGACGCAGGCCGGGGAACGGCTGCCGAACGGCGAGGCCACCGAGCGCTACGCGCGCGTGCTGGAACGTGACATCGACGCCGACCCCGCCGGCTGGTGGTGGTCGCACAAGCGGTGGAAGCTGAAGCCGCCGGAAGAAGTGTCTGGTGGCTAGTGGCTAGTGATCAGTAGGACGCCGCGCAGCGGCCGGTTCTCTCCTACCAGCCACCAGCCACTAGCCACTGGCCACCAGCTTCGCTTCCAGGTACTTCGCGAGCTGCGAGATCGTCGGGTAATCGAACAACTCGGTTAAGTCCACCGCGTTCGGGTAGAGCGCGTCGATCTTCTCGTGCATCTGGAGCAGCGCCAGCGAGCTCGCGCCGACGTCGAACAGGTTGTCGTCGATGTCCACGTGCTTGCCCGGCATCGCGTCGTCGACGATCGCCTTCAACTCGCGCTCGATGCGGCCCTTGGCCGCCCGACCGTGACCGTGCGACTCGGCCCAGGCGCGGTCGAACTCGGCGACCTCGGCGGCGAACTCGCCGTCTTCGTACGCCTGCGCGAGTGCCGTCCGCTGCAGCTTGCCGCTCGTGGTCTTCGGGACCCGCTTGACCGCGACGACGCGAGCGACTTCGACGCCGGCGTGTTCGTTGACGAGGTGCATCGCGCGCGTGGCGAGCGGCAGGAAATCGGCGACGCTGCCCCGGTGCAGCACGAACAGCACCAGTTCGTCCGTTTCCCCGTCCCGGCCGCGCGCGCCCGTCGCGACGACCTTGCCGAGCTCGAGGCCCGCTTCCGCCTGGAGGAGCGCCTCGAGGTCGTGCGGGTAATAGTTCTGGCCGTTGACGAAGATGATTTCCTTCGAGCGACCGGTCACGTACAGCTCGCCCTCGTGCTCGAGCGCGAGGTCGCCCGTGCGCAGCCATCCGTCGGTCGTGATCGCAGCAGCATTCACTTCGGGATTCCTGAAGTATCCCTGCGTGATGTTGTCGCCACGCATGAGCAGGTGACCGACGGCGCCCACCGGGACCTCGCCCCCTGCATCGTCGACGAGCTGGACGCTCGTGAACGGAATCGGCGTGCCCTCGCACATGAGCTTGAGCGCTGTCGGGTCCGCGGGCTCGACGAGCCGGGCCAGCGTGCCGACCGCGAGCGACCGGCGGTCGACCGTGAGGTAACGGTACATCGAGCCGGGCTTCGGGAAGCTCACCGCGAGCGAGGCTTCGGCCAGTCCGTACACCGGGTACATCGCGGTGCGGGGCAGGCCGTACGGTGCGAGGCGATCGAGGAATTCCTCGGCCAGCTCGACCGAGATCGGCTCGGCGCCATTGAAGATCAATCGCATGGACGACAGGTCGTGGGCGGCGAGCGTCTTGTCTCCGAG
>DASUYI010000605.1:0-3892 GCA_036377475.1 Steroidobacteraceae bacterium
GTCGCGGCCGACGTCCGGCCACGCGCAGCGACGGGTGCTGTCGAAGGTGTGGGTCCGGTCATTCTCCGGCACCGGGATACTGAATCTGTCGGTTCAGCCCCACCCCCCGACCGCAGGGTCACCCGCAGCCGCGTCGGTGCATGCCTACCGGCGCGGTCACAACTGCGCTGCGGGCGGCTGCGGGCCCGCGGTCGTGGCCCCGCCGTCGTTCTCCCAGCGCGTCATGTCCTCGGTCTCGCTGCGCCGCGTGGTGCGTTGGCGCTGCAAGGCCGCGCGCGTCGCAAACCATGTGGTCAAGCCCGCGAACAACGTCAACAATCCGATCGTGCGTCCTATTCTCATGATGTCCTTCCTTGGGTAGTCGAACTTCGGTACGCGGCGAAGCGCAGACCGTCGCCGCACGGTAAAGATAGCCGGTCCTCGAGGGTGCATGCGGTTGCTTCCCATCGCCGCTCACGCCGCCGCGGCTTCGAGCCGATCGATCACGCGTTGGGTCAGGGATTGTCGCAGCGGCGGCTCGTCGGACCAGGCGTCGCCACGTTCGGCGATGCGGGCGGCGACGTTGCGCAGGTTGAACCATGCTGCACGGATGTCCTTGGTGCCGAGTTCGTCCCAGTCGATCGGCACCGACACCGGCACACCGGGTCGATGGCGTGGCGAGTACGCCGCGACGGTCGTCGCGGCGAACTGGTTGCGCTGCCAGTCGATGTAGACCTTGCCCTGCCGGTTGGGCGCGCCACGCTTCGCCGAGAAGCGCTGCGGGATCAGTCGGGCGAGGTGCTCGGCCACGCGACGTGAAAATGCCGCGGCAACCTCCAGCGGCGGACCCTTGATCAGCGGCACCACGACGTGCAGGCCCATGCCGCCACTGGTCTTGATCAACGACTTCAGGCCGAGTTCCGCGAGCAGTTCGCGCACGAGCGTCGCGGCTTCGCGCACGCTGTTCCACGGCAACGTGGGGTCCGGGTCGAGATCGAAGGTCATGCGGTCCGCGCGGTCCGGGTGGGGCATGCGCGATCCCCACGTGTGCAGTTCGACCGCGCCGATCTGCGCAAGCAGCGGGATCGAATCGACCGAGCGGCAGACGAAATACGGTTGCTCGTCGGAACTCGGGATCGACACGGGCGCCAGGCCCGGGAACGACTCGCCCTCGATGTGGCGCTGGAAGAACACGCGGCCCTGTCCGCTGGTCGCGCGGATCAGCGAGAGCGGTCGCGCTTTCAGGTGCGGCCAGAGCACGGGCGCGATCGCCTCGTAGTACTCCGCGAGCTGCTGCTTCGTGACCCCGTCCGTGGGATAGAGCACGCGTTGCGGATTCGTCAGCGGCACGGTCGTGCGGCGACGGGTCCCGGCGCGCGGCGCTGATGCCGGTTCGGTCGGCGTCGCGCGCGCCTTCGCGCGTGCGGCGTTCGTCCGGCTGGCGGCCGACTTCGTGGACTTCGTCGGCCGGGTCGTCTTCTTCTTCGCCACGTCTGTCGTCTCGCGCCGCACAGGCGTAGATCCGCCCTGCCCGGCATTCGGGTCGAAGATCCGGTCGGGTTCCCGCCTGACGTTGGCCGGGCCGATGTCCTCGCGCAGCCCGAGGAACAGCGGTTGGCGCAGGATGCCAGACTCGGTCCACTCGGCGAAGCGCACCTGCGCGACGAGCTCGGGGCGCACCCAGTGCGGACGCTCCTTGCCACGCAGCACGGGCGCGGCGACGAACGGCGCCGACCTCGTCTCGAGCGCATCGAGCCGCCGTCGCAAACCGCCGAGTTGTTGCTCGGAGAAGCCCGTGCCGGCCCGGCCCGCGAACTGCAACTGGCCACGTTCGTCGTAGTAGCCGAGCAGCAATGAGGTGAGCGTCTGCCGGCCGGCATCCGTGCGGGTGTACCCGCCGATCACGAACTCCTGTTCCCGCCGGCACTTCAGTTTCAGCCAGGAACGGTTGCGGCCGGAGCGATAGCCGGCCTCCGTGTCCTTGAGGATCACGCCTTCGTATCCCTGCGTGCACGCCTGCTCCCGCAACGCCGCGCTCTCGCCGTCGACGAAATCGACGAGACGCACGGGCCCGCTGCGCGGCAGGTCGGCGAGCGCCTGCTGCAGCAGCCGCTTGCGCTCGCGCTGGGGCTTGGCGCGCAGGTCCGCGCCGTAGAGCTGCAGCGCGTCGAACACCATCAGCAGCGGCTGCGCGACGCTCTTCGGGTCCAGCGCCTGCTGCAGCTTCTGGAATTGCGGGATGCCACGCGCGTCGACGGCGACCAGCTCGCCGTCGAGCCACGCATCGCGCAGCCCGAGCCCGCCGAGCGCAGCGGCGATCCGGGGCATCTTGTGCGTCCAGTCGTGGCCGCTCCGTGTGTAGCAGTGGACGCGATCGCCGTCGACGTAGGCGACGATCCGGTATCCGTCGAACTTGAGTTCGGTGAGCCAGCGTCCTTCGGTCGGCACCGCCTCGACCGACGTCGCCAGTTGCGGCGCGATGAACGTCGGCGCCTTGCGCGACCGTCGTCTCGACGACTGCGTCGACTCGGCACGCCTGGGCACCGCGGTCGAGCGCGCGGCGGCGCGCGCGGAGGAGCCGTCGCGGCGCCGCACCGGCTTCGGTTTCGGCATCGACGCGCCGCCGGCACGCGTCCAGGTTGTGCCCGGCTCGGGCGCGGTGCCCGGAACCGGGTCGGTGTAGAGGTCGGTCACGGCGGGACCGTTCGCGTGCTTCAGGGCATGTTCGTCACGGCGCTTGATCAGCAGCCAGTTGGCCTTGTCACCCGCGCTGTCCTTGAGACGCACGAGCGACCACTTGCCGTGGAGCCGTTCCCCGTCGAGCGAGAAGTCGAGCTTGCCCTTGCGCAGGGCCGCATCGACGTCGCCATCCGGTGTCCACCGGCCCCGGTCCCAGATGATCACGTGACCGGCGCCGTACTCACCGTGCGGGATGTCGCCCGCGAACGTGCGGTATTCGAACGGGTGATCCTCGACTTGTACCGCGAGCCGCTTGTCGCTGGGGTCGAGCGAAGGTCCCTTGGGCACGGCCCAGCTCTTGAGCACGCCGTCCCACTCCAGTCGGAAGTCGTAGTGCAGTCGGCGCGCATGGTGACGCTGGATCACGAACTCGAGCTGGCGCGTCGAGGTTCGCGCCGCGCCGGCCGGTTCGGGCGTGCGGTCGAAACGTCGCTTGGCGCGGTAACGTTGCAGCGCACGCGGAACGGGGCTCGCCATGTCGGTCGGGCGTCAGGCGCTGCGGCGCCGCTTCGTGCCGCCGGCGGACGCCTTGCGCGCACGCGTAGGCAAGGCGACCGGTTCGGCAGCCGCATTGGCGCGGGCGGTGGCGCCGCCACGGCGGCTGCCATTCGCGCCCCGGCTGCCGCCACGTTGATCGAGACTGCGCTTGAGCAGCTCGGTCAGGTCGACCACGTCGGCCGTGCGAACCGCACTCGCCTTCGCGGCGGCCGGCGTCAGCGTCTTGGTCTTGCCGGCCTGCACCTTCTCGTCGACCCGGCGCAGCAGGTCTTCACGGTAGGTGTCGTGGTAGGCCTCCGGGTCCCATTTCTGCTTCATGTCCTCGAGGAGCCTGATCGCCATGCCGAACTCACGTTGCGAGACGCGTGCGTCCTCGAGCGTCCTCGTTGCCGGGGCGTGCTCCTCGGGCTTCAGCACCTCGTCCGCGTAGCGCAGCGTGTTGAGCAGCAGCGTGTCGCCGACCGGCAGCAACGCGCAGACGTATTGCTTCGTGCGGAGGACGATCAGCCCGATCGCGACGGTGTTCGACTTGACCAGCGCCTCGCGCAACAGCGTGTACACTTTTTCGCCGCGCTTGTCCGCGGCGAGGTAATACGGCGTGTCGTAGAACATCGGCGGGATCTCGGCCGGCTCGACGAAGCCCTGGATGTCGATTGTCTGCGTCGCCTCGACGTTC
>DASUYI010000606.1:0-8797 GCA_036377475.1 Steroidobacteraceae bacterium
TCGTCGGCGATCTCGCGCGGATTGTCGACCGCTTCCTGCACCGCGTTCTTCGTGATCTCGTAGAACACGCTGCGGTGAACGCTCTTGCCGTCGAGCGCGCCCGAATCGCGCAGCAGCTGGAACAGGTGCCAGGAAATGGCCTCCCCCTCGCGGTCCGGGTCCGTCGAAAGGTACAGGGCGTCGACCTTCCTGACGGCGCGCGCGATCGCGTCGACGTGCTTGCGGTTCTTGTCGATCAGCTCCCAACGCATCTCGAAATTGCGCGCGGGGTCGACGGCGCCTTCCTTGGGGACGAGGTCGCGCACGTGGCCATAGGAGGCCATCACCTCGAAGTCCTTGCCCAGGTACTTCTTGATGGTCTTGGCCTTGGCCGGCGACTCGACGATGACGAGATTCTTGGTCATGTCCTCAAAAACGAACATGCCGCGGCGGTCCGCGGCAGGCAGTACGAAGGAGCGGTTAGCGGATAGCGGATAGCGGTTAGTACGAGCGCCTTCGGCGCAGTTCTGGCCTGTGACTCGGGCCCTCCTACTAGCCGCTAACCGCTAGACACTAGACACTTCCTCAATGGATCGCTCCGCTGCGATCCTCGAACACCAGGTCCTCCATGCGCGAGAACGCCGTTTCCTGCCCGGGTTGGCTGAACAGCACCATCAGCACGACCCACTTGAGCTTGTCGATGTCGATTTCGTCGCCCTCGAGCGCCATCAGGCGGTCGATCACGAGCTCGCGCTGCGTGGGCGACAGGATGCCGACCTGCTCCAGGTGCACGAGGTAGCCACGGCAGTCCGTGTCGAGGCGCGCCTGCTCCAGCGCCGCGAAGACGCGGATCGCGCGCGAGGTGGGCGAGGGGTGCAGGCGGGCGGGGTCGTCCGCCGCCAGTTCCTCGAGCCAGCACAGCGCTCGTTCGACTTCGGTGCCGGGGAACCCGGCCTTCTCCAGCTCAAGCTTCAGCGTTTCGCGGTCGGGTTCGAAGCCATCTTCCGTTTCGGCGTCGAAATAGTTCTCGAACAGGTAGATCAGGATGTCGAGGACGCCTTCCTTCATTTCACCTTCCCGGCAACCTGCGGCTGTACAGCCCGCCCGGCTGCTGTTGTATCCGCCCGTCCAGCTCGAGGATGAGCAGCATCGAGGCGACCACGCCGGTTTCAAGCCCCGTCCGTACGACGATCGAATCGAGGCCGGCCGGTTCGAAGCCGAGCGCATCTAACAGGATTTCGTACTCCTTGTCCAACGAGGGCCATTGCGATGGAGGTGCCTGTCGAGGCGTAATCGCCACCGCGCTCCCTAGATCGCCGCAGATCGTCGCAAGTTCCTCGAAGATGTCGTCCACGGTCTCGACCAGCCGTGCGCCCTGGCGCAGCAATCGGTGGCATCCCCGGGCCACGGCGTTGTGAATGGAGCCCGGAACGGCGAAGACTTCGCGACCTTGTTCCGCTGCCAGCCGTGCCGTGATCAGCGAGCCGCTCTGCACCGCCGCCTCGACGACGAGCGTGCCGACGGCAAGCCCGCTCAGGATCCGGTTGCGACGCGGGAAGTTGTGCTTGAGCGGTGGCGTGCCGATCGGCAGGTCGGTAACCAGCACGCCGCCGGCGTCGAGGATCCGGCGGGCCAGCGGCTCGTTCTCGCGCGGGTATACCGCGTCCAGTCCGCGGCCCACGACGGCGACCGTGGCGGCGCCGGCCTCGAGCGCGCCACGGTGGGCCGCCGCGTCGATGCCGAGCGCGAGCCCGCTCGTGATCGCCAGGCCGGCGCGACCGAGGTGACCGGCGAATTGCGAGGCCGTATCGCGCCCGAGTCCGGTCGGGTTGCGACTGCCGACGATTGCGAGTTGCGGCTGCGACAGCACTTGGACCCCGCCCTCGACGTACAGCACGAGCGGGGGATCGGGAATCTGGGCGAGCAGCGGTGGGTAGTCGGCGACGCCCCACGTGACCAGGTGCCGGTCCGCGCCTGCATCGAGCCAGCAGAGGTCGCGCTCGATCGGGGCTGCGTCGGGCGCGAGCAGCGAGCGGATCGTCGACGCCCCGAGGTCGAGTGCGGACAAGGTTGCAGCCGATGCGCCGAGCAGGTCGGTCACCGACCGGCCCTGTGCGAACCATTCGCCGAGGTGCCCTGCGTGCAGGCCAGGCGCGTGCGCGAGCGTGAGCCAGGCAAGTCGATCGTCCATCGAGCAAAAAGCCTGCCGGAGGGCGCCCCGGCAGGCTTTCGCGAAATCGACCCTGTCCGCGCAGTTAATGCGCGAGGTGGGGTCAGCGCATGTAGACGACGTTCCCCGCGTCGCGATGGCCGTACAGCGGGTGCGCGATGAAGTCGCCGACGTGCAGCGCCTGCGACGATTCGACGACGAGCGCGTAGCTCATGCGCCCGTAGACCTGGAACACGAGCACGGTGGCGCTGCGTTCGTCCGGCAGACGCACCTTGTCGTAGTTGGCCGTCCAGTTCCGCCAGTCGACGCGGTCGTAGCGGTCGCGAATCTCTTCGCCACGGTAGAACACGCCGAGCGCGTTGCCCGGCTCGAGGCCGTGCTGCTTGCCGCGGTTGACTGCGACGACCTGGTAGCGCCCGGCGACCGAGACGCCGTCGACCACCGCGACGACCTGGCCGAGCACGCCCTCGTTCTTCGGCAGCGTGATCACGAAGTCGTCGCCGAGGTCGACCGTCGCCGGGAACAGCTTGTCGCCCTGCATGATTTCGCGGCCGACCTCGAGCACCTTGATGTGGGCGAGTTCCTCGTCGCGCTTCATGCTGAAGATCGAGTCCTTGCCGGGGATCACGGCGCCGGTGCTCTGCACCACTTCGCCGACCCCGGCGAAGTGACCCATGTAGCCGAGCAGGTCGCCGTCGTCCGGGTCGCGCAGTTCCTTGCCGACGTTGACGATGTTGTAGCGCGTGCCGGGCGCCGGCTTCTCGAGGCCACGCCCGTAGATCTCGTTGTAGTCGCTGCCGACGATGTGGCGGTCGCGCATGCCGACCACGTACGGGGCGTCCTTGATCTGGTCCTTGTCCAGCAGCCGCGGGCGACCGACGAAGTCCATCAGGAGGTCGTACGGGATCGCGCGAATCGCGCCGTCCAGCGGCGAAGTGCGCATTTCCGGCGAGAGGCGGACGGTGCCCGCCCGCTCGAGCGATACACGCGGCTTGCCGTCGACGTAGCTGAAATACAGCACGTCGCCGGGATAGATCAGGTGGGGGTTGGCGATGTTCGGGTTGACGTACCAGATCTCGGGCCAGTACCACGGGTCCCTGAGGTACATCGCGGAGATGTCCCACAACGTGTCGCCCCGCTTGACCACGTACCGCTCCGGCGCGCTCTCCGCGATCGGCACGGACATCGAGCGGCCCGACTCGGCCTGCGCCAGCGCGGATCCGGGGACGGCGAGGCCGGTCCCGACGCCTGCGGCCGCAACGGCGGCCGCCAGCACCAGGGCCCGCATCCAGCCACGCGGGCGCTGCGATCGAGGCGACTCAGGTCGTAGATAACGATCCATCCCTTTCTCCATCGGGTATCGGGGTCGTGACCGCCGTCTTATAATCTGGCCCACCCGGCGGCGGCTGCCGACCACGTCTCAGTCGCGCCACGCGACCGGGCGTTTTCCGGGGGTCCGACCGCTCGTTTTTGCGAGCGCTAACTTCAAGCGTGGCTTAACTTTAGCAGTATTTTTGAACGAATGGCGAAGCTCACCATCCTCGAGTATCCGGACCCGCGACTGCGCACGAAGGCGCAGCCGGTCGAGGCCGTGGACGACTCGATCCGCGTGCTCGTCGAAGACCTGCTCGAGACCATGTACGAGGCCAAGGGCATCGGCCTCGCCGCGACGCAGGTCAACGTCCACCAGCGCGTCCTGGTCACCGACGTCTCCGCCGACCGCACCGATCCGAGGGTCTTCGTGAACCCCCAGATCATCGAGCGCGAGGGGTCGACCGAGGCCGAGGAAGGCTGCCTGTCGGTGCCTGGAATCTTCGACATGGTGCGCGCGCGGGCGCAGAAGATCCGCGTGCGCGCGCTCGACCGCGCCGGCGTGCCGTTCGAACTCGAGGCCGACGGACTCCTCGCCGTCTGCATCCAGCACGAAATCGATCACCTCGACGGCAAGCTGTTCGTCGACTACCTGTCCGAGCTCAAGCGCAATCGCATCCGCAAGAAACTCGAGAAGGAGCGCCGCGAGCGCGTGCCGGTCAGCGCGAACCCGGCTCGCAGCCCCGTCCTGTGACGCTGCCGTTGCGCATCGTTTTCGCCGGCACGCCGGAATTCGCGGTGCCGGCGCTCGACGCGTTGCACGCCGCCGGGCACTCGATCGTGACGGTCTACACGCAGCCGGACCGTCCCGCCGGCCGCGGGCGCGAGCTCGTGGCAGGGCCGATCAAACGACGTGCGTGCGAGCTCGGATTCGCTGTCGAGCAACCCGCCACGTTGAGGACACCGGAATCGCAGGCGCGCCTGGCCGCGTACGCTCCGGACGTCGTGGTCGTCGTGGCGTACGGGCTCATCCTGCCGCAGGCCGTGCTCGACGTTCCGCGCCTGGGCTGCCTCAACATCCACGCCTCGCTGCTGCCGCGCTGGCGCGGCGCCGCGCCGATCCAGCGCGCCGTGCTGGCGGGCGACATGCGCACCGGGATCTCGATCATGCAGATGGACGCCGGCCTCGACACGGGCCCCGAGCTGCTGCGCCGCGAGCTTGCGATCGGACCGCGGGCGACCAGCGGCGAGTTGCACGACCGCCTCGCATCGCTCGGTGCGGGGGCGATCGTCGAGGCGGTGGCAGGACTCGCGAGCGGGACTTTGCGTCCGCGTGCGCAGCCGGACGAGGGGGTCACCTACGCGGCCAAGATCCGCAAGGACGAGGCGCGCATCGACTGGACCCGCTCGGCTGACGAGATCGATCGACTGGTTCGCGCGTTCAATCCATGGCCCGTCGCCGAGACCCGGCTGGACGGCGAACAGGTGCGCATCTGGCAGGCGCAACCGTTCGAAAATTGGGGACACTCCGAATTTCCCAATGCGAATTTAGGAGTGTCCGCTGGCACCGTGCTGGACGTGCCCGGCCGCATCGTCGTGGCCACCGGTGACGGCGCGCTCGAACTGCTGACGCTGCAGCTGCCGGGCCGCAAGCCCGTGAGCGCGCGGGACGTGCTGAATGCACGCGACCTGCGCGGCCTGCGCTTCGACTCGGCGGTCGTTGCATGAGCCCGGCCGGCCCGGCGCAGTTGCGCGCGGGCGCGGCACGGATCGTGGCCGAGGTCGTCGCGCACGGGCGCTCGCTCGACGAACTGCTGGCCGCGGAGCCCGACGAAGGCTCGGCGCGGGGACTCAAACGCTCGCTCTGCTACGGGACGCTGCGCTGGCACTTTCGCCTGGCCGCCGTGCTGGACGCGCTCGCGTCGCGCCCGCCGGACCAGTTGCATCCGCAGCTGCGGTCGTTGATCGAAGTCGGCCTGTACCAGCTGCTGTCCGGTGAGACGGCACCACACGCCGCGGTGTCCGAGACCGTGAGCGCGGCGCGCGCGCTCGGATTCGACAAGGCCGCCGGTTTCGTGAACGCCGTGCTGCGCCGGTTCCAGCGCGAGCAGGCGGAGCTCCTCCACGCGATCGATCGCGACCTCGCCCTGCGCACCGCGCATCCCCGCTGGTTCGTCGATGTGTTGCGCCGCGAGCGGGGCGAGGCGGCGGGCCCCGTGCTCGAAGCGAACAACGCGCACCCGCCGCTCTGGGTGCGGGTGAACCGGATGCGCAGCGATCCCGACGCGAGCGTGGCGGCACTGGTCGCCGCCGGCTTCAACGCGACGCGCCACCCGCTCGCCCCCGACGCGCTGCACGTGGACCCGCCGACCGACGTACGTTCGCTGACCGGTTTCGCCGACGGGAAGCTTTCGATCCAGGACGCCGCGGCGCAGCTTGCGGTCGAGTTGCTCGCGCCGGCGCCGGGCGAGCGCGTCCTGGACGCCTGCGCGGCGCCGGGTGGCAAGACCTGCCACGTGCTCGAGCGGACGACGGGCGCGGCCGCCGTGACCGCCCTCGACGTCTCGGCGCCGCGGATCGAACGCGTGCGCGAGAACCTGGCTCGCCTGGGGCTCGAGGCCGAGCTGCGAGTCGCCGACGTGGCGGCCTTGCCGACCTGGTGGGACGGGCGGTCCTTCGACCGCGTCCTGCTCGACGTGCCGTGCTCGGGCACGGGCGTGATCCGCCGTCACCCGGACATCAAAATCCTCCGCCGCGCCAAGGACATACCGAATCTCGCCCGGCGTCAGGCCGAGTTGCTCGAGGCGGCCTGGAAAGCACTGCGGCCGGGCGGGCGCCTGCTCTACACGAGCTGTTCGGTGCTGGCGGCCGAGAACGAACGGGTCGTCGAAGGCTTCCTGGGCAGGGTGGCCAGTGCCCGTGACCTGACCACGGAACTCACCGCCAGCTGGCCAGCGCGTGCCGGCGGCGGTCCGGGCTACCAGGTGCTGCCGGGCGAATCCGGCATGGACGGCTTCTATTATGCTTGCCTGGGCAAGTCGTTATGATTGTTGGCAATGCGCTACAGCCCGTCCGCCGCCGCGTACAAACTGCCGAATTTGGCGCGTTGGGCCCTGCCGCTGCTGCTGTGCGTAATTGCAACGGCCGGGATCCCTGCCCGGGCGGCGGCCCAGGCCCAACTCGCGCTGCGTGACGTCGGCATCAGGGTCGACGACGGCGTGTACGAACTCGACTCCCGCCTCGAACTCCGGTTGCCCGACGATGCGCGCAAGGCGGTCGAATCCGGCCTGACGCTGCGGCTCAACTACGAGATCGTGATCGACCGCGAGCGCCGGTACATGCTCGACGCCGAGGTGGCCGCGCTCGTGCAGCGTTATGAGGTCACCTACCACGCGCTGAGCCAGCGCTGGCTCGTGCGCAACCTGAACACCGGAGAACAGTTCGACTTCGGCTCACTCGACGCCGCGCTCGCGCGCATCTCCGAACTCCGCGGCCTGCCGATCCTCGACACGGCACTCCTCCCCGCCGGCCCCGTCTACCTCGGGCGCATCCGTGCCGTGCTCGACCTCAACACCGCGCCGGACGCGTTCGGCTGGCTGTTGTTCTGGGCCGACAACTGGAGCGCTGAAAGCGACTGGAAGACATGGACGCTCCGACCCTGAGGCGTGCCGCGTCGGCGGTGACGGTGGGCGTCGGCGGCCTGCTGTGGCTGGCCGCGATCCTGTTCATGGCGCAGACCGCGCAGAACTCCGAGCAGTTCAGTCGTCTGCATCCGTGGATCCTGATGATCAACATCGCGGGACTCGCGGTGCTGGTCGGCCTGCTGGCGACCAAGCTCGCACAGCTGATCCGCGACTGGCGCGGTCACGTGATCGGATCGCGGCTCAAGGCCCGCATGGTCTGGATCTTCGGCGTGCTCGCGACACTGCCGATCCTGCTCGTCTATTTCTTCGCGGTGCAGTTCCTGAGCAAGGGCATCGACAGCTGGTTCAACGTCGAGATCCGCCGCAGCCTCGATGACGCGCTGGTGCTGTCGCGTTCGGCGCTCGAGGTGCGCATGCGTGAGCACCTGGCGGACTCCGCGCTCGTGGCGGACGAACTGAGCCTGTTGCGCGGCCCGACGATGCCGGGCCTGCTCGAGTCGCTGCGGCGCCAGGTCGGCGCACTCGAACTGATCGTCGCGAACGAGAGCGGCTCGATCATCGCGGTCAGCAAGGGCTTTTCCGACGACTTCGTGCCCGAGGCCGTGCCCGACGAGGTGCTGCTGCAGGTGCGGCAGGGCCAGCCGTTCGTGAGCCTCGAGCCACAGCAGGAAGGCGGTTACCTGATCCGCACCGCGGTGCCCATCGGCGTGAACCTGCCGGGCGAGGAGCGCCTCGTGGTGCAGGGCATCTACCCGGTGGCCGAACGACTCGGCGCGCTCGCCGACACGGTGCAGGCGGCGTACAAGCAGTTCGGCGAAAAGGACTACCTGCGACAGCCGCTCAAGGCGAGCTTCATCCTGACGCTGACGGTCGTGCTGCTGCTGTCGCTGCTCGCGGCGTGGTACGGCGCGATCTTCACGGCGCAGCGACTCGTGCAGCCGATCCAGGACCTCGTGCAGGGCACGCGAGCCGTCGCGCAGGGCGACCTCGACACGAAGCTGCCGCTCACCTCGCACGACGAGATGGGGTTCCTGGTCCACTCGTTCAACGACATGACCAAGCGCCTGCGGCGTGCGCGCGAGGAATCGCATCGAGCGCAGCAGGCCGTCGAGACCGAGCGCGCCAACCTCGCGGTCATCCTCGCCCGTCTCTCGACCGGCGTGATTTCCCTCGAGCGCGACTGGCGTATCCGCACGGCCAACCGTGCGGCGAGCATGATCGTGGGCGAGGACATCGAGACACGCGTCGGCACCGAGTTCGACGCGATCGGGACGGAGCCACAAGGACTCGCGCGGCAGTTCGCCGCAGCGTGCCGGCAGCGTTTCGACGGCGGCGCGACCGAGTGGCGCGAGCAGTTCACGTTCGTCGCCGGGACGAGCCGCCGCATCCTGATGTGCGCCTGCACGCCGCTGCCTGCGGAGGGCGACGTCCCCGGAGGCTACGTGCTGGTGTTCGACGACATCACGGTGATGTTGCAGGCGCAGCGCGAAGCGGCGTGGGGCGAGGTTGCCCGGCGCCTCGCGCACGAGATCAAGAATCCACTCACGCCGATCCGTCTCTCGGCCGAGCGCCTGCGACACAAGCTGCTGCCGGCGATGAGCGACCCGAAGGACGCACAGATGCTCGAACGCGCGACCGAGACGATCGTCCAGCAGGTCGAGGCGATGAAGGAGATGGTCAACGCCTTCAGCGA
>DASUYI010000607.1:0-4973 GCA_036377475.1 Steroidobacteraceae bacterium
CTCACCAAGGAGGAACTCGGCAGCAGCCGGATCCACGCCGCGAACGGCGCGATCGACGACGAGGTCGCGAGCGAGCAGGAAGCGTTCGAGCGTGCGCGGCGTTTCCTGTCGTACCTGCCCTCGTCCGTACACGAACTGGCCGCCCGCGGAGCGACCGACGACGATCCCGCGCGACGCGAGGAGTTCCTGCTCGGCGCCGTACCGCGCGACCGGCGCGAGGTCTATCGCATGCGGCCGATCGTGGAAGCCGTCGTCGACGCGGGTTCGTTCTTCGAACTCGGCCGACTGCACGGCCGCTCGGTGATCACCGGCCTGGCCCGGCTGGACGGCTGGCCCGTCGGTGTCGTCGCGAGCGACCCGTTCGTGATGGGCGGTCTGTGGACCGCCGCGAGTTCCGCCAAGCTCGAGCGGTTCGTGAGTTTCGCGGAGACGTTTCACCTGCCGGTCGTGCACTTCGTGGACAACCCCGGATTCATGATCGGCAAGCAGGCCGAGCAGGAAGGCACGATCCGCGCGGGCGTGCGCGCGCTCACGGCGGTGTACCAGGCGAACGTGCCCTGGTGCACGATCCTCGTGCGCAAGGTCTTCGGCGTCGCGGGCGCCGGACACCAGAACCACACGCGCTTCCACTACCGTTACGCATGGCCGTCGGGCGACTGGGGCTCGCTGCCGATCGAGGGCGGGATCGAGGCCGCCTACAGAGCGGAACTCGACGCGGCGCCGGACCGCGCGGCACGCGCCGCGGAGATCGCGGAACGTCTCAATCGCGTGCGTTCACCGTTCCGGTCCGCCGAACGCTTCCAGGTCGAGGAGATCATCGATCCGCGCGATACGCGGAGCGTGCTCTGCGAGTTCGCCAACCTCGCCGCGCCGTTGCGACAGCCCGGCCCGGTCGCCTTCGGGTATCGACCGTAGGGGCCATTGATCGTTTCAAAAATTAGCGTGACTACGTGTCTCAACAATATCTCGTAACTCTCGGTTTTAACGCAAGTTACAGCGAGCGCTGGAACGAAGCCACCGACGCGACGCGCGCCCGGTCGCGCTAGAATTGCCGGCCAAGTTCCCTTCCCGCGTACGAGGCGACCATGACGAATTTCGAGCAGCAGATGCAGCAGCTGCGGACCCAGCCCGGGTTCATCGCAGCGCTGGACCAGAGCGGCGGCAGTACGCCGAAGGCGCTCAAGCTCTACGGCATTGCCGAGGGCTCCTGGTCGAGCGACAAGGACATGATGGACACGATGCACGCGATGCGCAGCCGCATCGTCACGAGCCGCGCGTTCGACGGCCGGCGTGTGCTGGCCGCGATCCTGTTCGAGGACACCATGGATCGCACGGTCGACGGCCGACCGACCGCGGAATACCTCTGGAACGTCAAGAAAGTCGTCCCGATCCTCAAGGTCGACAAGGGCCTCGAGGCCGAAGCGAACGGCGTGCAGCTCATGAAGCCGATGCCGGGGCTCGATGCGCTGCTGGACCGCGCCAAGGCCAACGGCGTGTTCGGCACCAAGATGCGCTCGGTGATCAAGCACGCGAATCCCGACGGCATCCGCGCGGTCGTCGACCAGCAGTTCGAGGTCGCTGCACGCATCCTCGCCAAGGGCGTGGTCCCGATCATCGAACCGGAAGTCGACATCCATTGCCCCGACAAGGCCCAGGCCGAGCAGTTGCTCAAGGCGGCGATCCTCGAAAAGCTGAACACCCTGCCCGCCGACAAGAAGGTGATGCTCAAGCTCACGTTGCCGACCCAGGACAACCTCTACGCGGAGTGCATCGCGCACCCGCGCGTGCTGCGCGTGGTGGCGCTGTCGGGCGGCTATTCGCGCGAGGACGCCAACCGGCGGCTCGAGCGGCAGAAAGGCATGATCGCCAGCTTCTCGCGCGCACTGACCGAAGGGCTCACCGCGCAGCAGTCGCAGCAGCAGTTCGACGCCGCGCTCGACCAGTCGATCGAAAGCATCTACCAGGCTTCGAAGACCTGACACGCCGATCACGGGGACTGCGACTGCAGTCCCCGTGGTGGCGTCGTCCGTCCGCCGCAGCCGCTCCCCGGTCGCGCTGGTTCGCGTTCCGTCGCAACGTGCGGCATGGGCCTGCCCCGGCGCCTAACCTTCCGGTCAGCTCGAATCCGGAAGGGTGAGGAGGTGCACGGTGTCAGTCATCGCTCGTTGGACGGCATCCCTGATGATCCCGGCACTGCTCGGGTTCCCGGCGCACACGGCGCGTTCGACCGCTGAGCCGGGCAGCATGCAGGCGATTCGCTACAGCGATTACGGCACGTCGACGGTGCTCCGGCTCGAATCCGTGCCCCGCCCGGTGCCGGGCGAGCACCAGGTGCTGGTCGAGATCCACGCCGCGGCGCTGAACCCGCTCGACTGGCATTACATGCGCGGCACGCCATACCTGATGCGTCTCGACGCAGGATTCCGTGAGCCGAAGGACCCGAAACTCGGCGTGGACATGGCCGGTCGCGTCGCCGCCGTCGGCTCGAAGGTCGCGAAATTCAAGCCGGGCGACGAAGTTTTCGACACCGCTCCCGGCGCCTTCGCGCAGTACGCGCTGGCCACCGACACCAAGATCGTGCTCAAGCCGCCGGAACTGAGTTTCGAGCAGGCGGCCGCCGCGCCCGTGGCCGCGCTGACGGCGCTGCAGGGCCTGCGCGACAAGGGCCGGGCCCGGGGCGGCGACAGCGTGCTGATCAACGGCGCTTCCGGCGGCGTCGGGACGTTCGCGGTGCAGATCGCGAAGACGATGGGATTGCACGTGACCGGCGTGTGCAGCGGCCGCAACGTGGCGAGGGTGCGTGCGCTCGGCGCCGACCGCGTGATCGATTACACGCGTGAGGACTTCACGAGCGACGGGCAGCGCTACGACGTCGTGCTCGACCTCGTCGGCAACCGCGACCTGCTCGACGTGCGCCGGGCCCTGAAGCCCGGCGGGCGCCACGTGCTGGTCGGGGGCGGCGGCCCGAACGACGGTCGCTGGCTCGGACCGTTCGCCATGGTCCTGCGCGGCCTCGCGCTCGACCCGTTCGTCGACCAGGAGTTCTCGATGCTGCTGACCCGGATCGACGCGGGCGACCTCGAGCATGTCGCCGGCTTGATGCGGAAGGGCACGGTGGTTCCCGTGATCGACCGCCGCTACCCGCTCGACCAGGTGCCCGCGGCGATCGACTACCTCGAGCGCGGTCGGGCCCGCGGCAAGGTGATCATCACCGTCGCTGCCGATTGACGCGCTCGGTCACATCTGCCGGAAGACGTGCAGGTAGGTGCGACTGACCGGCAGCACCTCCGCGCGGGCCTTGAGGCGAATGTCGGCCGTCTCGTTGAGGTTGCGCGTGACCTGCGCAATCGCGCGAAGGTTGACCACGTACGACCGGTGCACCTGCGCGAACTGATTCGGGTCGAGCTGCGGCGCCAGTTCCTTGAGCGTCGTGCGGATGACTGCTTCGCGCGGCTGCCCGGTTTCGTCACGCCAGGCGACGACCGTGTACTTGTCCTCCGACTTCAGGAAATCGACGTCGTCGACCGCGATCAGCCGCACCGACGTCCCGACCGATGCGCGGATCCAGCGCAACGGCGCCTGCCGCACCGCGCCGGGCTTCAGCTGCGCCGCCAGTTCGCGCAGCAGCGCCTCGGTGTTCGACGCGGGCTCGGCCGCGCGCAGGCGCTCCTGCAGGCGCGCCACGGTCTCGGCGAGACGCCCGGGCTCGACCGGTTTGACCAGGTAATCCAGCACGCCCTGCGCGAAGGCCTGCACCGCGTATTGATCGTAGGCCGTCACGAAGACGAGGTGCGCGCGTCGCCCGATGCGGGACGCCGCTTCGACGCCGCTCAGCCCGGGCATGTGCACGTCGAGGAAACAGACATCGGGCCGGCGCTGCTCGAACTGCTCGACGGCTTCGCGGCCGTTGCGGGCGCGGGCGACGATGCGCAGCCCCGGCCAGGCGACGTCGAGCATGCGCTCGAGCGACTCCCGCAGCAGTGGTTCGTCGTCCGCGATCAGTGCCGTGGGCTCCAGCGCGCTCATGGCGCCGCCTCGCGCGCCGGGAAGTTGAGCTCGGCAACGACGCCGTGCGGTTCGCGTCCGGTCAGGCGCAGGTGCGCGTCGCCGCGAAAGGCCAGCGCGAGCCGTTCCCTCAGCGTCGAAAGCCCGGTGCCCAGCCCGGAACCCGCCGCCTGCAATCCGACGCCCGTGTCGACGACCCGCGCGTGGCAGCGCCCGGACTGCAGGGTCACCTCGAGGTCGATGTGCCCGCCCTCCTCGCCCGGGTCGATGCCGTGACGCACGGCGTTCTCGACCAGCGTCAGCAGCGTCATCGGTGGACACTCGACGTTCCGAGCCGCCGGGTCGATCTGCAGTGCATACGTGAGCCGGTCCGGCATGCGCATGCGCATGACCTCGAGGTATGCCCGCACGAGTTCGAGTTCCTGGCCGAGCGTCGTGGCAGGTTCGTTCAGCCGCGGTACGGCCGCACGCAGATAAGCGATCAGGCTCTTGAGCACGTCCGACGCCTGCGGTGAACCGGCGTCCACGAGCGCCTGGACGTTCGCGAGCGTATTGAACAGGAAGTGCGGCGCGACCTGGGCCTGCAGCAACCGCAGCCGGGCATCGACGGCCTTGCGTTCCAGTTCACTGCGCTCGAGGTCGAATGCGAGCGCCTGCGTGCGCGCGAACGCCTCGCGCTGCCGCAGCAGTGCACCGAGCGCGATCCAGGGTCCGAAGAACACGCCCATGAAGGTCAGCATCATGTAGCCGACGACGCGCTTCTCCTCCTGTTGGAAGTTCGGGTGCCCGCCCGTGGTCAACCAGTACGCGACGAGTGCCGCGAGCGGCACGACGATCACGATGCCGATCAGCTGCAGCACCCAGCGCGGAATCCAGCGCGGCTCCCGACGGGGCCAGCGTTCGATTGCGCTGAAGACCAGCATTGCGGCGAGGCCCACGACGACCGCGCGGATCACGACGATGTACGT
>DASUYI010000608.1:0-8359 GCA_036377475.1 Steroidobacteraceae bacterium
CTCGAGCGCGCCGGCGTCGCGGCGGATGACGTCAGTCATTGCATCGTGCAGGGCCCGCAGCGGTTCGCGCAGGCGGTGGCCAGGTCGGCGGGCGTGCGCGCAGAGCACGTGCAGGACACCCTGGACGCGGACTGCGGCGACACCGGTGTGGCCCACCCGTTGCTGCTGCTCGGCGCCGTGCTCGAACGCGCGGAGCCGGGAGCGTTCGTGCTGGTCGCGGGTTTCGGCCAGGGCTGCGACGTCGTCGTGCTGCGCGCGACCGGGCGCCGTGCCGCCGCGGGACGCGGCTGCTCCGGAGCGCTTGCAGACGGCGTCACGAACCGCGAGTACGTGCGTTTCCTCGCCAACTGCGGCCTGGTCGACGTCGACTGGGGCATGCGCGCCGAGCGCGACAACCGCACCGCCCAGTCGGCGCTGTGGCGGCACCACCGCGACGTCACCGCCTTCGTCGGCGGCCGCTGCACCAGGTGCGGCACCGTGCAGTATCCCCGTTCGCGCGCGTGCGTGAACCCGGAGTGCCGGGCGTTCGACACGCAGGTGCCGGAGCGGTTCGCGGACAAGGTCGGCCGCGTCAAGACCTACACCGAGGACTGGCTCGCCGTGACGCGCAGTCCACCGCACGTCTACGGCAACGTCGAGTTCGACGGCGGCGGCAACGCATTCATCGAGTTCGCGGACACGCGGCCGGGCGAACTCGCCGTCGGCACGCCCGTGCGCTTCGTGTTTCGCGTGAAGGACTTCGACGCGGTGCGCGGCTTCCATCGATATTTCTGGAAAGCCGTGCCGGTGAGGAACTGATCGTGGCGCGAGGCATCCGGGACAAGGTCGCGATCGTGGGCATGGGCTGCTCGCGTTTCGGCGAGCGCTGGGACTGCAGTCCCGAGGACCTCATGGTGGAGGCGTTCGGGGAGGCGCTGCAGGACGCCGGCATCGAGCGCGACCGCATCGAGGCCGCGTGGCTCGGCGTGTTCTACCAGGACCAGAGCGTGAGCCGGTCCGGCCTGCCGCTGTCGATCGGCCTGAAGTTGCCGAACGTCCCTGTGACGCGTGTCGAGAACCTCTGCGCCACGGGCACCGAAGCGCTGCGCGGCGCGGCGTATGCCGTGGCAGCGGGCGCGGTCGACATCGCGCTCGCGTTCGGCGTCGAGAAGCTCAAGGACACCGGGTTCGCGGGCCTGCCCGAACGCACCAAGGGCACGTTCGAAGACCTGTGGCAGCCGGGCTTCACGCCGCCCGGGGCGTTTGCGCAGCTGGGCGCGGCCTACGCGGCGCGACACGGTCACACGATGGACGACGTGAAGCGCGCGATGGCGCACGTCTCCTGGAAGAGCCACGAGAACGCGGCGGCAAATCCCAAGGCGCACCTGCGCAACCGGATCACGATCGACCAGGTGCTGTCGGCGCCGATGGTCGCCTATCCACTCGGTCTCTACGACTGCTGTGGCGTCAGTGACGGCGCTGCGTGCGCGATCGTCACGACGCCGGAGATCGCCGCCTCGCTCGGCAAGCGCGACATGGTCACCATCAAGGCCCTGGCGCTCGCGCCGTCGAATGGCGTCGAGATGGGGCACGCGAGCTGGGACGGCGCGCATACGCTCACGACGCGCCTCGCGGCCGCGCGCGCATACCTCGAAGCCGGGATCACCGACCCGGCCGCGCAGATCGACCTCATGGAAGTGCACGACTGCTTCTCCATCACCGAACTCGTCGTCATGGAAGACCTGGGCTTTTCCGCGCCCGGTCGCGCCGTGCACGACGTGCTCGAGGGCCGCTACGACCGTGGCGGCGCGATCCCCTGCCAGACCGACGGCGGCCTCAAGTGTTTCGGCCATCCCGTCGGCGCCTCCGGGCTGCGCATGGCGTACGAGATCTACAACCAGTTGCTCGGGCGAGCCGGCGCACGCCAGCTGGGGGCGCCGGCCCTCGGACTCACCCACAACCTGGGCGGCATTCCCAATCGCAACGTCGCGAGCGTGTCCGTGCTCGGATTACACAGAGGTTGACCCGTGGATCCAAACGTCAAGCGCCTGAAGCCGGCCGCGGAACCACGGCAGTGGGGCCTCGATGACGAAGAACTGGCCACGCGCCCGACCGTCTTCCGGCCCGACCTGCTCGAGGGCAAGGTGTTCATCGTCTCCGGCGGCGGCAGCGGCATCGGCCGCGGCATCACCTACCTGCTCGCGCGCCTCGGCGCCGACGTGATGATCTGCGGTCGTCGCGCGGAAAAGCTCGAGGAGACCGTGATCGGCGTCAAGCGACTGCTCGGTCGCGAAATCGCGACGTGCGCGATGACGATTCGCGAGCCGGAACAGGTCGAGTCGATGGTGGCGGCGACATTCGAACGGTTCGGGCGGATCGACACGCTCGTCAACAACGGCGGCGGGCAGTTTCCGCAGGCCGCGATCGAATTCAGCGTCAAGGGCTGGAACGCCGTCATCGACACCAACCTGAATGGCACCTGGTACATGATGCAGTCGGTCGCGCGGCAATGGCGCGACCGTGGGCAGGCCGGCAACATCGTCAACATCGTCGCCACGATCGCGCGCGGCATGCCGCAGGTCGCGCACACCTGCGCGGCCCGCGCGGGCGTCATCTACCTGAGCAAGACCGTCGCCACCGAGTGGGCGCCGCTCGGCATCCGCGTCAACTGCATCGCCCCGGGGTCGATCGCGACCGAGGGGTTGAACGTCTATCCGGACGGCGTGCCCGAGCGCTTCGCACAGACCAACCCGATGAAGCGGCTCGGCGAAGTGCACGACGTCGCCGAGGCGGTTGTTTACGTCGCCGCCGACTCCGGCAAGTTCGTCACCGGCGAGGTGCTCGCGATCGACGGCGGGCACGGCGTCTGGGGCGACACCGAGTGGCCGGGCGGACGGCCGCCCTATTTCGACGTCGACTGACTCGCTTCGCCAGCAGGAGAAACACGTGGCCGAAACGCTACTCGCGCGCACCCCGCGGTCCGAGCTGCCCGAGCCTTTCCACCTGGCCTGGGACACGCTGAATCGCCTGACCGGCGAGCCGACGTTCGTCGAGGTCTTCGCCTCGAATCCCGAGATGCTCGACTTCGTCATGAACCGGTTCTACGCCGGCATCTTCTTCGGCGGTCGGGTCGACCAGCGCTACAAGCAGCTCGCGCGACTCGAGCTGTCGCTGCTGCACGGCTGCCGCACGTGCAACAAGCAGAACGTCCCCGGCTCGCTCGAAGCCGGGATCACGCAGCAACAGGTCGACGCGATGCTCGACTTCGAATCGGGACCGTTCACCGAGGCTGAGAAAGCCGTGATCGCGTACGCGCGCGAAGTGGCGCTGACGAACCCCGACGGCCGCATGACGCCGGAGCTGCATCGCCGACTGGCCACGCACTTCTCGCAACCCGAGATCCTCGAGCTCGGCGTCGTCATGGCGGTCATCTCGGGGATGGCCAAGCTCTCGTTCGTGCTCGACCTCGTCGAGAAGGAAACTTACTGCCCCTTCGCCGGCAGCGCCGCTGCGTAGGGCCCGCAACTACCGTACAGGCGAACGCATCGCATGAGTCAACGCATTTTCCCGATCACGATGCCCAAGTGGGGCATCGAGATGACGCAGGGCACCATCACCGGCTGGCACGCCGAACCCGGCCAGGCGGTCGGCAAGGGCGACACGCTGCTCGACGTCGAGACCGAGAAGATCGTCAATTCGGTCGAGGCGCCGGTCCCGGGCACGCTGCGCCGGATTCTCGCCGACGTCGGCGCCACGGAGAACGTCGGCGCACTGATCGCCGTGTTCGCTGCGCCCGACGTGCCGGACGCCGAGATCGACGCCTTCGTCACGGGATTCCGGCCGGCGGACACGAGCTTCGAGCCGAACGCCGGCGGTGCGGCCGCGGCGGCCCCATCGACCACGCCGCCACCCGCCACGGCGGCGACCGGCGAGACCGGCACCAAGGTGAGTCCGATTGCACGACGACTCGCCGAGCGGCTCGGCATCGACATCACGCAGATCAAGGGCACGGGTACGCACGGCCGCGTGTCGAAGGAGGACGTCGAGGCCTACGCCGCGACGCTGGCGGGAGCGGCGGACACTTCTTCGACGACGGCGAACGTGGCGCGCCCGGCCGAGGCGACGCCGGCTGCCCCGGCGCCCGTGCGCGAGCGCATGACCTCGATGCGCGCGACCATCGCGCGACGCCTGCTCGAATCGAAGCAGTCGATTCCGCACTACCGGCTGATCCTCGACGTCGACCTCACGGCGCTGGATGCGCACCGCGCGTCGTTGAACGCCGCCGGCGGCGGCAAGGTGTCGATCAACGACCTGATCGTGCGCGCCACCGCGCTCGCGCTCGTGCAGCATCCGGCCGTCAACGCGCAGTTGCAGGGCGAGGAGATCGTCAAGCACTCGCAGGCCGACGTGTGCGTCGCGGTGGCCTCCGACAACGGCCTCGTGACGCCGATCGTCCGCGCCGCCGAGCGCAAGAGCGTCGCGCAGATCGCGACGGAAGTCGCCGGCCTCGCCGATCGCGCGAGGAGCGGCAAGCTCACGCGCGACGAAATCACCGGCGGCACGTTTACGGTGTCGAACCTCGGCATGTTCGGCGTCGACCGATTCGACGCGATCATCAATCCGCCGCAGGTGGCGATCCTCGCCGTCGGGGCCGGCAAGGAACGCGTCGTCGTGCGCAACGGCCAGCCGGCGGTCGCAAAGGTCGTGACACTCACGCTGTCGTGCGATCACCGCGTGGTCGACGGTGCGACCGGCGCGAAGTTCCTGGCCACGTTGCGCGAGCTGCTGGAAGCGCCGGCGACGCTGTAGACCGCAGGACGAACGCCCCGGTGCATGAGCGCCGGGGCCGCACGCTCGAAGGCGAGCGGATCAGCGCGGGCCCATCAACTCGAGCGGCGTTCTGTAGAGCGGTTCCGGTCCGTCCGGATGGATGATGAACACGTTCTCCATGTGACAGGGCCCGATCTTCGCGCCGAAGAACAGGCAGTCGACGGAGACGACCATGTCCTGCTCGAGCGTGAAGCCGGCCGCGCCGCGCGTCCCCATCGACGGACCGGGCACCGGCGACTCGACCGGCATCATGCCGACGCCGTGCGCGAAGACGAGCAGTTTCTCCGGCGCGGAGATGCCCTGGCGCCGCATGTAATCGTGCCCCATCTGCGTCAGCTCCCCGGTGTGGAAACCGGGTTTCAACGACTCGAGCAGCCGCAGGTAGCCGTCGCGCACCGTGTCGTGCAGTGCCTGGTACTCCGGCGTGGGCTTGCCGATCACGGCGGTGCGGTTGATGTCAATCCAGAAGCCCTCGGTCTTGCCGAGGGTCTCGAGGATCACGATCTGTCCCCGCCCGAACGGGCGGTCGTAGCGCGTCCGGAATAGCTCGGGGATGAACTCTCCGTCGTAGGCGCCGCCGAACAGCATCGTGCCTTCGTCGACCGGCGTGATGCCGTTGGCGGCCATGAAACCCGCCACCGACAGCGTCAGGTCGGTCCAGTTGAGGCCGGCCTGCAACTGCGACGCGGCGAACTGGATCGCAGCGTCGGCTTTCGGCCCTGTGCGTCGGACCGCCGCCATCTCGTCGGGCGTCTTCACGCTCCGGGCGCGCACCATCGCGTCGACGCCGTCGACCGGCGCATATCCCGCGAAGCGCGCGTCCTTCTGCACCCAGAGCCACACGCGCAGGTCGTCGAACGCGACCTTCGCTCGCGCGAGTCCGTGGTCGGCCAGCGCATCGGTGAGGCCCTCGACGAGGTTCGGGCGGGTCTTGCCCCGGACGCGCGCACCGAAGATCTCCATGGCCTTGTGATGCAGCGGCCCGGGCTTTGCGTCCGGATCGGGCGCACGCGCCATCCGGCAGAACGTCAACAGTTCCGTGAGACGCAATTCCTCGGCGCGGTCGGGCTGGCCGGAATTGGCCGAGACCGCGAGCAGGGCGATGTTCGCCTCCGGCATCACGAGCGTGACGGGAATCGACGGATCCCTCGCCACGATCGCGGCGCAGATCGGTTCCTGCAGCGTCCAGTACTCCATGATGGAGCTGTAACCGGTCGCATAGACCACGTCGTGCGTGTTCGTGAGGACGATGGCGTCCCAGCCCTCGCGTTCGAGCTCTGCCCGAATGCGGTCGATCCGCGGGTCGTTCATTGGAAAAACTCTCCTGCGAGTGCCGCACGGCGCCGGCCCCGAAGCGCGACGGGCGGAGCGTTGCCGCCCCGCCCGCGCGTGGATGGCGAACGGTCAGTCGAACTTCATGTTCACGCTGACTCCGATCTGGCGTGGCCCACCATAGTTGGTGAAATTCCACAGGCCCGCGACCGGCAACGCGGCCACGCGATAGGTCTCGTCCGTCAGGTTGGTGCCGAACAGCGTCGCGGACCAGCGGTCGTCCGGGTCCGTGTAGGTCACCGATGCGCCGAGCAGCGTCCGCTCCGACATCTGCGTGTTGGCGCCGTTGAACACGTCGGTCTCACCTTCGGACTGGTAGTTGAGGTTCGCGTTCAGCGTGACGGTGGCGTCGCCCGCGGCGAAGTCGCGCGAGACGTCGAGACCGGCCTTCCATTCCGGCGAGAACGGCAGGTTGAACTGCGTCAGGTCGATGTCGCAGGACTGCGGGTCGGGGTTGTCGCCGCGCAGGTTCGGCAGGCACGAGCCGCTGCCGTACTCCTGGTCGAGCCAGTTGACCGAGGCGCCGATGCGCCACAGGTCGGTGGGCAGCCAGGTGAGGTCCACGTCGATGCCCGTGGCCTTCGACGAACCCGTGTTGACCGTGACCGTCTCCTGCTGCGTCGTGCCGTCGGCCGCCGTGTACGTCGCGACCACGGCGCGCTGCAGGTCCTCGTACTTGGTGTAGTAGAGCGCGGCGTTGAGACGCAGCGTGCGGTCGAGCAGGTCGGCCTTGTAGCCGAGTTCGACGTTCTCGTTGGTCTCGGGGTCGTAGGCGCAACGTGACGGCGTCGCGCACGTCTCGGAAAAGCCGCCCGAGAGGAAACCCGTCGCGTAGCTCAGGTAGAACATCCCGATGTCATTGCCGGGTTTCCAGTCCGCGACGACGCGATACGTCGTCTTCTGCCAGTCGTTCTCTTCGTCGACGACCGTACCGTACGCAGACAGCGGCAGCGGCGAATGCATGCCCGTGACTTCGGCCGCCACCTTGCCGGCGCGACTCAGGTACTGCGAACGCGTGTCGATGCAACTGCCGTCGTCGAGCGTGACCGCATCGATCGGATCGGTCGCCGCCGTGCAGGGTCCGCCGCCGTCGACGAAGCGCAGGAACTCCTTCTCGTCCTTGCTGAAACGCACGCCCGCGGAAACCTTGAAGGTGTCGGTCACTTCGAACGAACCGTCGAAATACGCCGCGTACTCGTCGCGCGTCTGTTCGGTGCCCTGCGTCTGGAAGTCGCTGATCGCGCGCAGGTCGAGGTTCACGTAACCGTCCTCGCGCAGGAAGTTGCCCGTGTCCGGATTGAACACCGGAATCAGCGAGGTCAGGCCGACCGAGAACACGGCCATGAAGTCGAACGAATCGTGGAAGTAGTTCGCGCCGGTGACGAAGTTGAACGGGCCATCGAGGTCCGAGACGAAGCGGAACTCCTGCTGCGTCGTCCGCCGCGACGTGTTGCGCGTCGAGTCGAACAGCGTCAGGAACGCCTCGCCCGTGTACGTGCTCGGCAGCCGCTGGTACTGCTCGCGATAGCCGGTGATCGAGATGAATTCGCCGTACGGGACGTCGAACGACTGGTTCAGGTAGACACCCTCGGTGTCGACCTTGTGCCCCTCGTCCATGTAGATGTTCTGGTTGTGCGAAATCAGGGTGCTGAAGACGTCCTTTTCGCCCGCGTCCTTGATGCCCGGGAAGCCGAGCAGCGGCAACAGGTCGGTCGCGATGCTTTCGTTGACGCCCGGGGGGCTGTCCGAGCGGTCCTTGACGTTCTCGTAGATCAGGTACCCGGAGTACCAGTCGGTGGGCTCCCAGAGGAACTTCACCTTGCCCGCGATCACGTCCTTGCCGCCGAGGTAGCCGCCGCCGCCACGCACGTTCGCGTTCAGTTCCGGCGGCGGCTGCGAGCCGGGCGGGAGCAGGCCCGGCGGCAGCGTGCCCGGAATGCCGAGGTTCAGGCCGGCCCAGAGCGGCACCTCGTCGGGGAAGGTCGCCGTCTTCTTGTTGTCCTTGTAGAAGCCGTCGTCCTGGTCGTAGATCGCCGCGATGCGCATCGCGAGCGTGTCGCCGAACGGCACGTTGACCGCCCCCATCACGCTGCGCGTGGTCCCGTTGTTGGCCCACTGCCCGAAGTTGAATTGCGTCTCGGCGCTGTACTCGCCGAGCACCGGCCGCTTCGAGGTGATCTTGATCACGCCGCCGGTCGTGTTCTTGCCGAACAGCGTG
>DASUYI010000609.1:0-5650 GCA_036377475.1 Steroidobacteraceae bacterium
GTGCGGTGCCGGTGGCAAGTCCGGCCAGGCCAGCCACCAGCAGGAGGGCGGCGATCGTCGTGGCGTGCGGGACCGGTGGCATCGTGCGATACATGCGAAAGCGTTCCTCTGGACCAATGCCTGCGTCGAGCGAGCGAATCATGGGCGGACCGTGGGGTTCCTTAGCATGACCGACTTGCCTCGGTCGAAGCACCGAGCGCCCGTCGTGACGGCTGCTTCTAGGACAACCGGCATCCGCCGGGGTTCAACGGGCTGACGGCGTGCTGCGGCGGCGAGTCTAGCAGACCGGTCTGGAAAACCGACCCGCGCATCTCCGCAGGACCGCGCAGGCCGCGCGGCCTCATCCGCGCGGATGATGCTGCGAATGCAGGTCCTTGAGTCGTTCGCGCGCGACGTGCGTGTAGATCTGCGTCGTCGACAGGTCGCTGTGGCCGAGCAGCATCTGCACGACGCGCAGGTCGGCGCCGTGGTTGAGCAGGTGGGTGGCGAACGCGTGCCGCAGCGTGTGGGGGGACAGTTCCTTGTCGACCCCGGCCTTGCGCGCGTAGCGTTTGATGATGTGCCAGAACGCCTGGCGCGTCATGCGATCGCCCCGGCGCGTCGGAAACAGGTAGTCGGTCTGTCGCTCGAGCAGGATCTCTACTCGCGGTCCCTGCAGGAACTGCTGGACCCACTGCACGGCTTCCTCGCCGAGCGGGATCAGTCGCTCCCGGTCGCCCTTGCCGACGATGCGCAGCACGCCCTGGTTCAGGTTCACCTGGCCGAGCTTGAGGTTGACCAGTTCGGACACGCGCAGGCCGGTCGCATACAGCACTTCCAGCATCGTCCGATCGCGATGCCCGAGTGGGTCACTCACGGCAGGAGCGGCCAACAGGGCCTCGACTTCCTCCTCCATGAGCGACTTCGGCAACGAACGCCCCACTTTGGGCATCGCGATCTGCGCCGTCGGGTCCTCGTGCAGCGACCCTTCACGAACCAGATATCGGTAGAAGCGGCGGAAGCTGGAGAGCTGGCGCGCCGTGGAGCGCGGCCGTGCACCCGCCTGGACGCGCGAGGCCATGAACGAGAGGATGTCGCCGCGCTGGGCGTTCTCGAGGCGCACGTGGTGCTCGTCGAGCCAGCGTTCGAGCGCGCTCAGGTCCGCGCGGTAGGCGGCAAGCGTATTCGGCGAGAGACCGCGCTCCATCCAGACCGCGTCGAGGAACCGGTCGATCGGGCCGGGCCCCTCCTGCGACGACGCGCCGCCGCCACCGGCCTGACGCGTGCGGGAGAGATAGCTCGGCTTCACTGCAGTGCTCATGGAACCTCGCGGTCTTGCGTAGCGCGCAGTATGCGAGGCGGTCGTCGGACGTCGTCGTGACATCGCTCACAGATCGCGGCGGGCGTTAACATAACCGGAACTGATTCACAGAAAGTCTCCGCCTCGGGCACGATCGTCGAGGCCGTCGAACGGCTTTCGACGCGATCGTCCCGCACCTTGGCACGGACCACTGCGAACTTGTCCGCGAAATCATCGTCGCACGACCCGGCTCCCGGCTTGCCTTCTGCCACCAGCGCCGCGACGGCTGCACGCTGGAGTTTCCCCGCGCAGGCCGCTCGCGTCCTATACGCGATCTGGTCGCTGTCGACGTTCGCCGTGCTCGTGCTCGTCGCAGCAGTACTGGCGCTGGTCGTCCCGTGGCTTGCCTGGCGGCGCGCGATCACGCGGGCCTGCGCACGTGCGTGGCTCGTGCTGGCCGGGCTGCGCGTGCGAGCGACGGGGCTCGAGCGGCTGCCCGAGGGATCGTGCGTGCTGGTGGCAAACCACGCGAGCTACCTCGACGGCATCGTCATGAAGGCGGCGCTGCCTCCGCGCTTCGGATTCGTGATCAAGCGGGAGGCCGCATCGATGCCGGTCGTCGGCCTGCTGCTCAGGCGCATCGGGGCGGAGTTCGTCGATCGGCACACGCGTGGCGGGCGCCATCGGGACGCGCGACGCGTCGTCGAACGCGCCGAGCAGGGCCACTCGCTCGTCTTTTTTCCCGAGGGAACGTTCGACGCCACGATCGGCCTCAAGCGCTTCCACGTGGGCGCGTTCGTCGCCGCGGCGCGCGGCGGCGCTCCGGTCGTCCCTGCGGTGATTCACGGCGCACGTCGCGCGCTACCGACGGACACGTACGTGCCACGCCCGGGGCGCATCGACGTCGAAGTGCTGCCACCGATCGGCGGGCGCGGCGAGACGCCGGAGCAGCTGCGGGACGAGGCGCGCGAGTTGATCCTCGAGCGTCTCGGCGAACCCGACCTCGCGCCGCGCACCACGGTTGCCCGCGACCGCGCGGCAGTTCACTAAGCTGAGCCAAGCAGGGGCTGCGCGCGCCCTGCGCCGCCGCCTGACGGGTGCGCGACGCGGTGACGCGCATGGGTAGCCACGCGTGCGCGAAGCGCCACGATGCGGCGATCTGTGTGCCGGATTTCGGTCGGCGGGCCGTCCGCGGCATGGACGCCGCGGCCGGAGCCCCCAGGGATGGGTTTACGGCGTCCCGCCGACCGGAATGCGGCGCACGGGGCGCCGCATGGCCACCAGACGCCCCGCAGGCTACATGCTGCGCCGATACTGGCCGCCGACCTGGTACAGCGCGCGCGAGATGCTGCCGAGGGACGCGACCTTCACCGCTTCCATCAGGTCGCCGAACACATTGCCGCCGGTGGCCGCTGTCTTCTGCAGCTGCGCCAGCACCGCGGGGCGGCGCGCGGCGTTGCGTTCGAGGAACGCACGCACGGCCCTCACCTGATCCTGCTTTTCCTCGTCCGTCGAACGGATCAGCTCCGCTTCGCGGTTCGCGTCCGTCGCGTCGACCTTCGCCAGGTACGTGTTGACCCCGACGATCGGCAACGTACCGTCGTGCTTGAGCTGCTCGTAGTAGAGCGACTCCTCCTGGATGCGGCCGCGCTGGTACATCGTTTCCATCGCACCGAGTACGCCGCCGCGCTCCGAGATGCGGTCGAACTCGCGATATACGGCTTCCTCGACCAGGTCGGTGAGCTGTTCCACCGCGAACGAGCCCTGCCAGGGATTCTGTGTCTTGTTGAGCCCGAGTTCCTGGTTGATGATCAGCTGGATCGCCACCGCGCGTCGCACCGACTCCTCGGTCGGCGTCGTGATCGCCTCGTCGTAGGCGTTCGTATGCAGGCTGTTGCAGTTGTCGAACAGCGCGTAGAGCGCCTGCAGCGTCGTGCGGATGTCGTTGAACTGGATCTCCTGCGCGTGCAGGGAACGACCGGAGGTCTGGATGTGGTACTTGAGCATCTGCGAGCGCGGACCGGACCGGTAGACGTCGCGCATGGCACGCGCCCAGATCCTGCGCGCCACGCGACCGATCACCGCGTACTCCGGGTCCATGCCGTTCGAGAAGAAGAACGACAGGTTCGGCGCGAAGTCGTCGATCCTCATGCCGCGCGCGAGGTAGTACTCGACGATCGTGAAGCCGTTGGCGAGCGTGAACGCGAGCTGCGAGATCGGGTTCGCCCCCGCCTCGGCGATGTGATAGCCCGAGATCGACACCGAGTAGAAGTTGCGGACGTCGTTCTCACTGAAGAACTGCTGGACGTCGCCCATCATCCGCAGCGCGAACTCGGTCGAGAAAATGCAGGTGTTCTGCGCCTGGTCCTCCTTGAGGATGTCGGCCTGCACCGTACCGCGGACCAGCGAGAGCGTCTCCTGGCGGATCTTCTGGTACGTCCCGGCCTCGACGAGCTGGTCGCCCGTCACGCCGAGCAGCCCCAGACCAAAGCCGTCGTGGCCCTTCGGCAACGCGCCCTTGTAGCGCGGACGCTCTCGACCCTCGTACAGGCGGGCGATCTTGCGCTCGGCCTCCTCCCACTGGCCCGTCTCGTGCAGGTGCCTTTCGACGCGCTGGTCCACGGCGGTGTTCATGAACATCGCAAGGATCATCGGCGCCGGGCCGTTGATCGTCATCGAGACCGACGTGGTCGGCGAGCAGAGGTCGAAGCCTGAGTAGAGCTTCTTCATGTCGTCGAGGGTTGCGATCGACACGCCGGAATTGCCGATGCGGCCGTAGATGTCCGGTCGCTCGTCCGGGTCCTCGCCGTAGAGGGTCGCCGAGTCGAACGCCGTCGACAGGCGCGCGGCGCCGTGACCACCGGCGACGTAGTGGAAGCGACGGTTGGTGCGCTCGGGACCGCCTTCGCCCGCGAACATGCGAGTCGGGTCTTCCTCCTCGCGACGGTACGGATAGACGCCCGCCGTGTAGGGGAAGTGGCCCGGCAGGTGTTCCTTGAGCAGGAATCGCAGTTGCTCGCCCCAGTCACGGTACTTCGGCACCGCGAGCTTCGGCACCTTGTTGTGGCTCAGCGTCTCGACGTAGTTCTCGCCGCGGATCTCGCGACCGCGCACGCTGTAGACGTACTCGTCGTCGGTGGCCGATCTCGAGAGCGCCGGCCACTTCTTCAGCAGGGCGATCCCCTCGGTGCCGACGGCCTCGAGCGCGTCGTTGTAGGCATTGCGCAGCCGGGTCACCGCCGCATCGGCCGCGCCGTCCACGACCGCCGCCGCCGCATAACGCTCGAACGGCGCGGGCAGCGCCCCATCCCCCAACGTGTGCAGCGCCTCGTGCAGGCTCTGGGCACGGCTCGCCGCGTCGGCGCAATGGTCGACCAGGTCGCGGGCGCGACGGCCGTTCCCCGAAATCTCGGCGAGGTACCGTGAGCGCTGCGCCGGCACCAGCGCATGTCGCTCGACGAGGTCCGTCGGGCCGACGTCGCCCGTGTGCCAGCGACGTTCGCCGCCGTCCGCCGACTTCGCGTCGAGCTTCGCGCAGAGCGCCGCGAAGAGCCGGTTGACGCCCGGGTCGTTGAAGCGGCTCGCGATCGTCGGGAACACCGGCACCTGCTCGTCCGGCGCCTTGAACTCGACACGGTTGCGGCGCCACTGCTTGCGCACGTCGCGCAGTGCGTCCTCGGCGCCGCGCTTCTCGAACTTGTTCAGCGCGACGAGGTCGGCGAAGTCGAGCATGTCGATCTTCTCGAGCTGGCTCGCGGCGCCGTACTCGCTCGTCATGACGTACATCGGCACGTCGACGAGGTCGACGATCTCGGAATCGCTCTGGCCGATGCCGGCGGTCTCGACCATCACCAGGTCGTAGCCCTGCCCTTTCAGGAACGCGACGACGTCCTTCAGTGCGGTGTTCGTGGCGACGTGCTGGCGGCGCGTGGCCATCGAGCGCATGAACACGCGCTTGGAGCGCAGGGAGTTCATGCGGATGCGGTCGCCGAGCAACGCGCCGCCCGTGCGGCGACGCGTCGGGTCGACGGACACGACGGCGATGCGCATCTCGGGGAAGCTGGCGAGGAAGCGATTCAGCAGTTCATCGGTCACCGACGACTTGCCGGCGCCGCCGGTGCCGGTGATGCCGATGACCGGCGTCTTGCCACCTGCGAGTTGCCACTGCTTGCGCAGGTGCGCGAGTTCGGATTCGTCGAGGAGGCCTTCTTCGATCGAAGAGAGCATGCGGCCGATGGCGATTTCGTTGGTGAGGTCCACCTGGTGCGGGGTTTCGACGGGATGGCGTGCGGAATTCGCGCGGCGCACGACGTCTTCGATCATCGCAACCAGGCCCATGTGCATGCCGTCGTGGGGGTGGTAGATGCGCTC
>DASUYI010000610.1:0-2850 GCA_036377475.1 Steroidobacteraceae bacterium
CGGGTGGCAACGCGAGCGACGGGCGCCCCGTCCTGTCGGATCCGCCAGGGGCGCAAACGTCACGAGGCGGTGCCGACTGACGAAGTGGCATGGAGCGATCGTTAGACCGCTCCATCCGGATCGAGCGTGCTGTACGACGCACACCGGCAGCGCGGCACGGCGCTGAAAAATACGCATTGTTTCCGCCACCCGGGGCGCGACACTGCCACCAAAGGACTGCGCTGGCCGCGGTACCGAGACTCGACCGCCCCTGGCCGTACGCACCTGCGCAGCCGAGGGTGCACCAGCCTACGGCAGCGCCATGGCGCCGCAGGTCGCAGCGCTACGCGAGTTCCGCGATCGCTATCTGGTGACCCACGCGCCCGGGCGAGCGTTCGTGCAGTGGTACTACGAATGGTCGCCGGGGGCCGCAGCCCTGATCCGTCGCGACGAGACTCTCCGAGGGCTCGCACGGGTCGGGCTCTGGCCGGCAGTGGCTGCGGTCACGCACCCGGCGTGGTCAGGGACGGCCGTAGCCTTGCTGCTGTGGCTGGGCGTGAGCGTGAGAAGGTGGCACCACCGGGCGAGGTGACGACATGGCGCGAACGGCGTCCGTTCTGTCGCCGCCCAAGGTTGAGTTGCCGTCCAGGCATCAAGTGCTCTTCCGCACCGGGCGCAGCGAGCCGAGCCTTGTTCTTGTCTTCAGGAAATGCTCTTGCCTCAAGGCGGCACATGCGTCCGACGCTGGGTGAGTTCCAGCAACTTGTTTCTGAGCAGCGACTCCCGCCATCCACGCAACAACGGACTTTGCTCGGGCGCCACGGATCCGAACGCGATCGCCTCGACGTCCTTGCGCGTCGCGAGGACCTCCGCTGCAATCCCCAGCGCCGCGGCTTCATCGCGTACGAGTTTCAGCAGCGCCGCCGCGAGGGATTGCTCGTCGTTGGTCGGCTTGCGCGGCACTTCGAGCGGTGCCGGCGGCTCGCCGTCGCGGGCCACACGCAGCAGCTCGAGCAGTTCCTCGCCACGGCGCCGCACGATGCCGGCCGGCAGCGAGTCGATGGCTTCCAGCGCGGCGATCGACGCCGGTGCGCGCGTCGCGATCGCGTAGAGTGCCTCGTCCGACAGGATCCACGTGCGGGGCCGATCCGATTCGAGCGCGCGCCGCTCGCGCCACTCGGCCAGCGCGCGCGCGGCGGCCTGCTCCTGCGGGCGCAGCCGGTTGAGTCCCTTGAGTCGCTTCCAGGCCGCGGCCGGATCGGTCCGATACAGGGCCGGGTTCTCGAGCGTCGCCGTTTCCTGCTCGATCCAGCCGTCACGGCCTTGCGCGGCGAGCGCGGTCTGCAGCTCGGTGTGGAGCACGAGCAGGTGACGCACGTCGTCGGCTGCATATGCGAGCTGCGCCGCCGTGAGCGGCCGCTTCGACCAGTCGGTGCGCGTCTGGCCCTTGTCGATCGAATGGCCGAGCTGGCGTGCAACCAGTTCGGCATACCCGACCTGCGCCGGAAACCCGAGCATGGCCGCCGCCACCTGCGTGTCGAACAGCGGGCCCGGCACGGCGCCACCCGCGAGCTGGAGCACCTCGAGGTCCTGGCGCGCGGCGTGCAGGATCTTGAGCTTCGTACGGTCCTGCAGCAGCTCGTGCAGCGGCACGAGGTCGAGCCCGGCCAGCGGATCGATCAGCAAGCAGTCCGTCTCGGTCGCGAGCTGCACCAGGCAGAGCTGCGGGTGGTACGTGCGCTCGCGCATGAACTCCGTGTCGAGCGCGAGTCGGTCGGCACCGCGCAGGCGGAACAGCGCCGCGTCGAGTTCGCCGGCGTCGTGGATCAACTTGGCTTCGCGCATCGGACGGGTGACCTGCGTGTAGAATCGCCGTTCCTCAGGCCGCCGCGTCGCATCGTGCTGCAATTCCTGACGGTCTTCCTCGACATCGTACTCTGGCGCCGCGGTCCGCAGGACCTCCCCGCATCGCCGGTGCTGCTGGGCGTGTCGGCCGCGGCCTATGTCGTCGTGAGCGCGCTGCAACTTTCGCTGCTCGACGAACCGGCGGGTGCCTGGTTCGTCTTCGTCGTGCTCGACCCGCTGCTGCTCACCGCCGGGGTGTGGTTGCTGCTGCGGCTCTTCAACCGGCGCGAGCGCTTCCTGCAGACGGCGACGGCCGTGCTCGGCACGGGCGCGGTGCTCGGCGTCCTGCTGTTCCTGCCGACGCAGTGGCTGCTGTCGTCGCTGGACCTCGCACCGGAGTCGCCGGTCGCGGGCTTCGTGGCGCTGTCGCTCGTCGTCGTCTTCGCGCTGGTGACCGGGCGCATCCTCAAGCTCGCGACCGACTCGAACCTGTTCACGGGCGTGGCGCTGTCGCTCACGTATTTCCTGCTGATCAACCTGCTGCTCGAACTCGCGGCCGGCGGAGGACGCTGACCTTGCACCTGCACATCCTGGGCATCTGCGGCACGTTCATGGGTGGCGTCGCCGCGATCGCCCGCGCCGCGGGTCACCGCGTCACGGGCTCCGACCGCAACGTCTATCCGCCGATGAGCACGCAGCTCGCGGCGCTCGGCGTCGACGTCATCGAAGGGTACGAACCCGACCAGCTCAAGCTGGCGCCGGACGTGTTCGTGGTCGGCAACGTCCTGAGTCGCGGCAATGCGCTGGTCGAGGCACTGCTCGACAGTGGCCGGCCGTACGAGTCCGGCCCCGAATGGCTCGCACGCAACGTGCTCCAGCGCAACGACCGCTGGGTGCTCGGCGTCGCGGGCACGCACGGCAAGACGACGACCAGCAGCCTGCTGGCGTGGATCCTCGAGCATGCGGGCTTGCAGCCGGGCTTCCTGATCGGCGGGGTACCGCTCGATTTCGGCGTCAGTGCGCGCC
>DASUYI010000611.1:0-4919 GCA_036377475.1 Steroidobacteraceae bacterium
GTTCTTCGGCATCGTCGCCGATCACAACCTGATGCCCGAACCGGGCCGCCTGGCCGAGCGCCTGGGGCCGGAGTTCGAACGGCTGCTGCTCGCCACGACTGTCGGGCCACTCGCGGTCGCGCGACCACGACGGAGCAAGGGCGTGGCGACACAGTCTCGCCCGCGGAGCCGGCGTCAGCCGAAACCAGCTGCGGGAAGTACCTAGCCTCGGATTGACACACTGCAGCAAAGTCCTAGCATCGCGCAGAATACGTTCACGGCCGACGCGCCGGGAGACCTGCCATGCGCAACCGCGACACCCGCCGTCCTCCACCGCGCGCCCGCAAGCAGCCGGGGGATCGCGCCAGTTCCAGCGCCCCGCCGCGACAGCGGAAGCGGGCACAGGGCGCCGCGGCCTACGACGTCGAATCCGCCCAGGCCCAGCTGCTGCAGGGCGTGCAGCAGGTCTGGCTCGCCGGCATGGGCGCAATCGCGCGCGCACAGAAGGAAGGCCCGTCGGCGTTCAGCGATGCGGTGTTCGAAGGGTTGCGGCTGCTGAACCAGTCGCGCTCCACCGCGCAGCGCATGGTCCGCCACGCGTTCGAGAGTGCGCAAGGCACGCTGCAGTCGCGCGTAGGCGATGCGCGCAGCCAGGCCCAGGAAACCTGGGACAATCTCGAGTCGTTGTTCCAGAGCCGCGTGCAGCGTGCGATGCACCAGATCGGGGTGCCGACGGCGGACGAGATCCGTGGCCTGACCCGGCGCGTCGCCGAGCTGAACGAGAACGTCACGCGGATCGCTGCGCGCGAACCCGCGCGCAAGACCGCGGGGAGCAAGCGCCGTCCCGCACGCGGGCGAAGGAAGGCAGCCCGGACGCCGGCCGCGGACAAGTGATATAGCGGCGCAGCCCAGCCTACGAGCGCCAGCGATGCTCGACCTGCAAGTCGCCACGGATCGTCGAAACGGACCCGGCCATCGACGGTTCGGGCTCGCGCTCGCGGGTGGCGGGCCGCTCGGTGCGTTCTACGAAGTCGGCTGCCTGCACGCAATCGAGGAAGCGTTCGAAGGGTTCGAGCTGACGGAACTCGAGATGTACGTCGGCGTGAGCTCCGGCGCGATGATCGCCGCCGGACTCGCCAACGGCTTCGACACGGCCGACATGGGCCTCGTGTTCATCCACAACGAGTCGAGCGAACTCCAGTTCTCGCCGGCGTGGTTCCTGATGCCGGCCGTCGGGGAATACCTGCGCAGGCTCGCGGACGCGCCGGGGCAGTTCGCGAACATCGCGCGGGAGTACCTGCGCAATCCCGGCCGCGACTGGGCGGAGGTCATCGATCCGCTCGGGCGGTTGCTGCCGACCGGCGTCTGCGACAACCGGCCGCTCGAACGGCTGCTGGCGCGGCTGTTTTCGCAAGGCGGCCGCACCAACGATTTCCGCGAGCTCGGGTCGCGCCTCTACGTCATGGCGACCGAGCTCAACACCGGACACCCGGTCCGCTTCGGCGAGCCCGGACTCGACCACGTGCCGATCTCGCGCGCGATCCAGGCGAGCACCGCGCTGCCGGGCCTGTACCCCCCCGTCACGATCGACGGCCGCGTGTACGCGGACGGCGCGCTCGTCAAGACCATGCACGCGTCCGTGCTCCTCGAAGCGGGAGCGGACTTCGCGGTCTGCGTGAACCCGCTGGTAGCGTTCGACGCCTCGAGTGCCCCGCGCGCGCCGGACGGCTACGCTCCGCCGGAGCATGAACTCACGACCGGCGGGTTGCCGACCGTCCTGAGCCAGACGTTTCGCTCGCTGATCCAGTCGCGCATGCGGGTGGGGATGCGCGATTACCGGCGGCGCTACGGCAACGCCGACGTGCTGCTGTTCGAACCGGACCGCGGGGACGCCAGCCTGTTCTTCCAGAACGTGTTCCGGTACTCGGACCGGGAGGAGCTGGCCGAGCATGCGTATCAACGCACGCGGGCGGACTTGCGGCGCCACGCGGCCGCCCTTGGGCCGATGCTGCGCAGGCACGACGTCCGGCTGCGACTCGACGTGCTGCACGACCGCGGCCGCACGTTCGCGCTGGCCGTCGATCAGCGCAAGCGCCGGCAGCTGCCGCTGGTGGGCCCGCTGCACCTCGCGCTGGACCGGCTCGAGCACGCGATCGCGCTCGGCAGGGCCTGACGCTTGAAGCTGCTCGGCATCGAGATCGGGGCGGCCCCGTCCGAACGTGGCACGCTCGGGCGCCTGCTCGAGCGCAACGCCGCGCAGCGCGACGTGTTCGCGACGGACCCGAAACTCGCCAAGCGGCTGCGGCGGCTGCAGAAATGGCAGTCGAAGCGCCTGCTGCGCTCGCACGAGGACCTGCACGCAAATCCGCGGTACCGGCTCGCGATCGAGTTCTTCTTCAACGAGCTGTACGGCGCGGGCGACGCGCGACGCCGTGACTCCGACCTGATCAAGGTCCAGACCGCGATGGAGCGCCTGCTGCCGCGCGAGGGCCTCCAGGCGCTGTGCCTGGCGGTCCAGCTCGAAACGCTGTCGCAGGAACTCGACGCAGCGACCGTTCGCGCACTGCCCGACGCTCCGATCACGGTGGGACGCTACGCCGAAGCGTATCGTGCGGCCGGGCGCGAGGCAGACCGGCGACGGCAGATCGAGTTGACGTCCGAGGTGGGCGCCTACCTCGACGGCGTGGTCCGCAAACCGATCGTCCGGGGCCTCGTCAGGCTGGCGCGGGCACCCGCTCACGCGGCAGGATTCGGCCTGCTGCAGGAGTTTCTCGAGCGCGGGCTCGTCGCCTTCGAAGCGATGCACGGCGCCGGGGAGTTCCTGGAGACGATCCGCGACCGCGAGCTCCTGGCCTCGGCCCGGCTGTTCGCCGGCGAGCCGGACCCGTTCAAGTTCGAACGCATGACCAGAACACCCCCTGCACGCATGGCGAAGGCACCGACCGGATGAGCGCGAGCGGCAAGACCACCCGGAGCAGCAGCAAAACCAGAGTCCGCAAACCGCCACCCCGGTGGCGTCGGTACCTCGTCCAGGCCGAGCTGGAATTGCCGCCGCCCTCGCCGCACGAGGCGCGTCCCGGCGGGGGCGACGGCGGCGACACGTTCGACGAGCTGCAGCCATTGCCGTGGTGGCAGACGCGCCCGGCCGTGTTCGGCCTGCTCGCGCTGTGCCTGCTGCTCACCGTCACGACGGGCGTGACGCTCTGGAACGCGCGCGGGGACCGCGAGGCGGCTGCAGCCGCCGAGGCACGCGCACGGACGCTCACGCTGCGGGCGATCAACGGCGAGCGCGCGCTGCGGATCACGCCGAATCCGCGCAGCTGGTCGGCGGGGGCGGACGCCACGCTCGCCTGGCCCGAACCGCCGCAGCTGCTCGAACTGCGGTTCCCGGTTCGCCAGGTGCAGTACGCGGCGTTCGCACTCGTCGTCGACAAGGTCGACCACGGCCGCGTCATGGTGGTCGAGCGCATGGCCCCCGATTCGAACCGCGACCTGCGGCTCGCGCTCAACAGTTCGGCGTTCGGGCCGGGTGAGTACCGGATCCGCGTGCAGGGCTACACGTGGCGTGGCCAGCGCGTCGACGTCGGCTGGGTGCGGCTCGTGGTGTTGCCGCCGCGCTGAGCCTGTTTCAGACGCCGGCCCGCAAGGCCTGCATCGGCGGATGCGACACGACCGAGCGCGCCGCGAGCAGGCCGGCCGCGCCCACGAGCAAGGCGCCCCCGAGCACGCCGATGACCCAGATCCACGGATCCGGCGAATACTCGAGGTCGAAGACACGCCGCGCGAGCAGCCAGCCGACCGCCGTCGCGCCGCCGGCAGCGAGCAACCCCGCCAGCGCGCCCAGCACGACGAACTCGGCGGCGACACCCTGGAACACGACGCCCCGCGTCGCGCCGAGCGTGCGCAGCATCGCGCTTTCGTAGCGACGCTCGTCGCGCGTCGCCTGCACGGCCGCGAGCAGCACCATCAGCCCGGCCGCCAGCGTGAACAGGAACACGTACTGCACGGCGAGGCTCGCCTTGTCCATGACGTCGCGCACCTGCGCCAGCATCGCCTCGATGTCGATGATCGTCACTTCGGGAAACCGTCGCACGAGCTCGACCAGCGCGGGTCGCTGGTCCGGCTCGACGTGCACGCTCGTGATCAGCGTGCCCGTCACGTCGTCGAGCACGCCGGGCGAGAACACGACGAAGAAGTTCGGCTTGAACGTGTCCCAGCGCACGTCGCGCAGGCTCGTGATGCGTCCGGTCACGGTGTCGCCTGCGATGTCGTACGTGAGCGTGTCGCCGAGTTCGAGCCCGAGCGTCTCGGCGTACTCGCGCTCGACCGAGACCTGGGGCTCGCGCGGTGCGCGATCGACCGGCCACCAGCGACCGGCGACGATCGTGTTGCCGGGTCCGAGCGCGGCCGACCACGTCAGGTTGGCTTCCCGCTCGACGAACTCGCTCGCGCGGTCGGACGCGAATTGCACGGCGTCCACCGACGCGCCGTTGATCGAGACCAGCCGCGCCCGCAGCATCGGCACGAGTTCGGTCGACGGGAAGCCCGCGCGCGTGAAGAACTCGCGGACCCGCTCGGCTTCGTCGGGCCGGATGTTGATCATGAAATAGTTGGGCGCGTCGGCCGGCAGGCTCGCGCGCCAGTCGCGCAGCAGGTCGTCGCGGACGAGGCTCAGCAGCAGCAGCACGGTGAAGCCGAGACCGAAGGCCACGATCTGCACGACGCTGTCGCGGCCGCGGCGCACGATGTTGGCGAGCCCGTAGCGCCACGCGATGCCGACGCCGCGACGCCGCGGCGCCAGGGTCCGCACGAGCCCCCAGCCCGCGAGCGCGAGCAGCAGGAACGTGGCGCCGAGACCGCCCGCGACGTAGCCGACGAGCGTCGGGTCGCGCACGATCCAGTACAGCAGTGCGAGCACTGCCCCGATCGCCAGCCCGTAA
>DASUYI010000612.1:0-2292 GCA_036377475.1 Steroidobacteraceae bacterium
TCGGCGTGGTGTGTGTGCCACGCCGGCAGAACGAGAAGCTGTCGTGCGAACTGTGGATCGAGGCCGTCGATCGTTGCCTCGCCGACATCGCTGGCCCCGTCGTGATCGTCGCTCACAGCGGTGGAGTGATGATGGTCGTGCACTGGGCACAGCAGCACCGGCGGCCGATTCACGGGGCGCTGCTCGCGACGCCCGCTGACCTCGAAAGTCCGCTGCCACCGGGATATCCGTCGCAGGACGAGCTGCAGCGCAACGGCTGGCTGCCGATTCCCCGCTTGCCGCTGCCGTTTAGCAGCATCGTGGCCGCGAGCAGCAACGATCCCCTCGCCCGCCACGACCGCGTCGTGCAGCTGGCGCAAGCCTGGCGCAGCGAACTCGTTGAACTGGGCGAGGTCGGGCACCTCAACCCGGCATCGGGCTACGGTCCCTGGCCGCGCGCGATCGAGTTCGTGGAGTCGTTGTACTGACGCGGGTGGTGTCTGCTGTCGATCGCCTCAGCGCAGCAGCGACAGCCCGCCGAGCACGAACAGGCCCACGAACACGGTTTCGACGACGATGATTGCCACGGGTCGCCAGCCGACACTGGCGAGTTCGCCGAGCGAGGTCCTGGTACCGAGCGCGGCGATCGCGAGGACCAGGCACCAGCGTGATGCTTCCTGCATCGAGGACGCGGCGACCGCCGGCAGCCAGCCGGCGGAATTCAGCGCCACCAGCGCCGCGAAGCCGAGCAGGAACAGCGGCAGCAACGGCGGCCTGTCCTCGCCGGCGCTGGTCGTGCGCTCACGGCGTTGCAGGGCGTACGAGATCACGAGCACCACCGGCAACAGCATGGCGACGCGGAACAGCTTGACGATCGTCGCCAGGTCGCCCGCGGGCGTCGAGACGCTGTAGCCGGCGCCGACCACCTGCGCCACGTCGTGGATCGTCGCGCCGAGGAAGATCCCGGCCGTGCGTTCGTCCAGGCCAAAACCAGACGCGACGACGGGGTACAGCACCATCGCCACGGTCGACAGCGCCGTGACTGCGACCACCGTCATCACGGTGTCGCGCTCGAGACTGGCGCTGCGCGGCAGCACCGACGCGATGGCGAGTGCCGCGGAGGCGCCGCAGATGCCGACGGAACCGCCAGTCAGCAAGCCGAAGGCCGTCGACTGCCGGGTCGCGCGAGCGAGCAGCGTGCCGCACAGGATCGTCAGGACCACCGCCGTGGCCGTCAGCGCCAGCGCAGCGCCGCCCAGCGCTTCGACTTGCGCCAGCGTGATGCGCGCCCCGAGCAGCGCCACGCCGAGACGCAGCACGCTGCGCGAGGCGAAGTCGAGCCCGGGCCGGCATCGGTCGTGCTGCGACAGGAAATTCACGGCGATGCCGAGCAGCAACGCGAACAGCATCACGGGCGTGGCGTAGTGCTCGGCGAGCCACGAGGCCGCGAGCGCCACGAGTCCGGCGATCACGACGCCGGGCATCAGGGAGCGAATGGAGGACATGAACGTCGTCGATCCCGTCGAAGCCTGGTCGGGGGGGCGCATCTTAACGGCACGCCGGCGTCGCGTGCTTCAGAAAACGATCCCGATCAGCTTGCGCAGCAGTTCGTCGAGCGGCATCAGCGTCAGCAGCAACGGCACGATCGGCGCGACGGCAACGACCGCCAGTTGAAAGATCGCCTCCTTGCTGATCGGCACGAGCCGCATTTCCTTGACGACCGAGAAGCTGTTGCCGAGGTCGGCCAGCGACTGGATGTCGCCGGTGCCGAGCAGGGCGTCGTCGGGCTCGTCGCCGCGCACCCATTTGGCGTCAAATGCGCGCGAGTAGCGTTGGGCCAGGTTGCCGTATTCGCGCAGTCCCGCCCGCTTGGCACGCGCGAGCTGCGGCGCGAACACCAGCAGGGGCCCGACGACCACGAGGACCAGGAAGATCACGAGCAGCAGGACTTCGAGCCGGAAGTCGGTCAGCTTGGCTCCGGCGTGGAAGATCTGGTTGGCGAGCACGCCGGCCAGCAGCACGCCGTGCGCGAGGATGACCGGCACGAACGCGAACACGGTGTTGGAGAGGAAGCCGAGCCCGCCGACGCGGTCCGGGTGAGTCGGCACCAGTTGCAGCTCGATGCGCGAAACGTGCCAGAGCAGGCGGGCCCAGATGAACACCCGGAAATACCATCGACACAGCAGGAACTGTGACATCGGCAGGCTGACGTATCCATACCATGCGCCTGCGAGCGTCAAGGTCGAACCGTCCGCGGCCGGGGTCGCGTACCACGTGGCGGCGTCGAGCGACAGGTACTGGCGCCAGACGATC
>DASUYI010000613.1:0-3110 GCA_036377475.1 Steroidobacteraceae bacterium
CAGCGCATCCTTGTCGATTTCCTGGAAGAACGCGCCGACCTCCCACGTCCTCGGATTGCTGGCCCGGCCGAGAACGACGCCCACGCCGTACGCGGTGTCGTACTCGACGTCGTCCGCCATGTTCTGCGCGTAGTTCGCCCAGAGCGTGAGCGGGAGGCTGCCTACCGTCGCCCCCATCTGCGCGGCGATCTCGAGGACGTCGTAATCGTAGGTCAGCAGGTTCGTCGTGCTGGTTCCGACGCGGAACGTCGTGTTGCCATTGGCGTTGTTCGCGTAGATTGGCGAACGGCCCTGGCACGCGCCGCACTCGGAATAATGGGCCGCCAGGATCGTCTCACCGCCGAGCAGCGGAAACTTGAGGCCGGCCTGCAGGCCGAACAGGTTGGCGTCCGTATTGTCCGTGTCCGGATCGGAGTTGAACTGTTCGGTCAGCCACCAGCCGTAGGCCGTGCCGAAGAACATGCCGCGATCGAACTTGACCGCGCCGCCTTCGGGATTGAAGTCGCCGTCGTAGAAGAGCGACTGGCCCGGACGGAAAATCGGGTTTGGCTGCTTGCCGAGCAGCGCATTGCCGCCCTGCATGAACTTCCAGTCGGCATATGCCATGTCGAGGCCGATGGCCTTGCGAGTGGCAACGCCGCCGAGTGTCTGGTTCGAGGACCGCGGGTCGTCGCCGCCGGTGGCGAGCAGCAGCGTCGCCTTCACATTGTCGGTGACCGCAGCATCGAAGCCCAGGCGCGCGCGGATGCGATGACGGTAACGATCGGCCGCATCCTCGATGCTGCCATCGACGACGCGTTCCGTCGTGATTGACTCGTGACGATAGCGCAAGTCGCCACGGCCCTTGATCTTCGAGGCCCAGTCGGTGCCCTTGACCTTGCCGAGCTCATTCGAGGCGACGGCCCCTTCCTCGCGCAGTTCCTTGGTCTGCGCCTTGAGGTAGTCGATCTCCGCCTCGCGCCGATCCGCCAGCGCCTTCAGGTCCGCGTTGTCGGTCTGGAGCTGCGAGTTCGTCGACTCGAGCTTCTCGAGGCGCTCCACGAGCGCCTGCATCTGGGCCTGTATGGCCTGCACTTCCGCCTTGGTTGCGGTGCCCTTGGTTTGCGCGAACGCCGGCGCGGCGCCGAACGTCAGCGCGGCGGCGACTGCTGTCGCAAGCACGGTCTTGCTCACTGTGGTCCCCTTTCTGGGTGTTTGCCGATATACGTGGCCGTCGCCGCCGGGCCTCGCCCGGTCGATCAGGCCTCGGCGCACGTTCTACGCGCCGCGTATGACAGACAGGTTGCAGTCCGAAGACAGTGCCGTGGCAGCGAGGGGACGATCGCTGCCCGCATGTGATCACGCTCTCGCGGCAGGCCGGCAGGCGTGACGACTCAGCACTTGTGGTTGACGTCGAGTTGCAGTCTCGTGACGTCGAGTCCGTGCCGACGTCCTTGTTCAGCGCGCGTGCCGCATTCGCGGCCGGACAACGGACTCGTCAGGACGGGTTCAGGGCGCCCACGGGCACGCCGGCGCGTGACTGCACGCGGTCGGGCGGGAAGTGACAGGTGAACGTGCTGCCCCTGCCCTCGACGCTCCGGACCTCGAGCTGCGCACCGTGGCGCTGCAGGGCGTGCTTGACGATCGCGAGGCCGAGCCCGGAGCCCCCGAGCTTGCGCGAACGTCCGGCATCGACGCGGTAGAAGCGCTCGGTGAGCCGTGGGATGTGCGCCGGCGCAATGCCGATGCCGGTGTCCTGCACGGACACGTGTGCCCCGGCCGGGTCGTCCCAGTAGCGAACCTCGATGCGGCCGCCCGCCGGCGTGTACTTGACGGCGTTGCTCACGAGGTTGTGAAAAATCGAGTGCAGCTCGGTTTCGGCGCCGAGGATGAAGGCATCGGACTCGAGGCGAAGCACGAACTCGCCCGGGGGCTCGGGCCGTGCCAAGGCCTCCTTGCGGATCAGCGCGAGCATGCCGCCGACGTCGACGTACGCATGTTCGGCCTCACCGGTCCCCGCCTCGAGTCGCGAGAGCTCGAGCAGGTCCTGCACGATGTTCTTCATGCGCTCGGACTGGCGCTGCATCTCACGCACGGGCTCACGCCAGGCGGCGTCGAGCCCGGGGTCCTCGGCGAGCGTGTCGAGGTAACCGCCCACGACCGTGAGCGGCGAGCGCAGTTCGTGCGACGCGTTCGCAACGAAGTCCCGACGCATGCTCTCGAGTCGCGCCTCGACCGTGACGTCGCGGACGATCATGAGCTGGAGGCCCCACTCGTTCGTCGTGACAAGGTTGAACGCAAACCAGCGGTCGCCCTGGTCGGGCATGTGGATGCGGGGCCCGACGCCTGCACCTCCCGCGCGAACGTACTCGACGAACTCCGGCTGGCGGATCAGGTTGTCGATGCGCAGCCCGTAGTCGAGCTTGCGACGCAGGCCGAGCCACTGCCCCGCCGTGCGGTTGAACCAGAGGATCTCGCGCGTCGGGCCGAGCAGGATGGCGCCGTCGGGCATCGCGGAGGTCATGCGCCGCAGTTCCCGCAGCAGCGCGAGCACGCGCCGCTTGTGAAAACGCTTGCGCTGGTACAGCCGGTGCGCGAGTTCGACCACGTCGCCCCAGAGGCCGTTCATGTTCGGCGGCTTGAGCGTGCTGCGCAGCCGCAGCCAGCGTTCGAGCCGGATCAGGTTGCGGACGTGCCAGGCGAGTGCCGCGCCGAGGTACGTCGCAGCGAACAGCGCCACGCGATCGAAGATCGCGCCGAACAGGAGCGCCGTGAGCAATCCGCCGACGACGAGCAGCACGTGTCGCCAGCCGGATCGGGACAGGGCGGGCATCCGAGGCAGTCCCCGCAAGCGTCACTCCGGCCGGGTCGAAAAACGATAGCCCGAGCCGCGCACGGTCTGGATCAGCGAATCGCAGCCGAACGGCTCGAGCGCCTTGCGCAGGCGACGAATGTGCACGTCGACGGTACGCTCCTCGACGTACACGTTCCCGCCCCACACGCGGTCGAGCAGCTGACCGCGTGCGTAGACGCGCTCCGGGTGCTCCATGAAGAACTGCAGCAACCGGTACTCGGTCGGACCCAGCGGCACGGTCTGGTCGCCAGAGGTCACGCGATGGCTCACCGCGTCG
>DASUYI010000614.1:0-2858 GCA_036377475.1 Steroidobacteraceae bacterium
GAAATCGGGGCAGATCACCGTCACGGACACGCCGTCTGCGGCGAGTTCGACGCGCAACGAGTCGAAAAACCCGATCACCGCGTGCTTGGCCGCCGAATACCCGGTGCGTGTCGGGACCCCGATCAGGCCCGCCATGCTCGACACTGCGACGATGCGACCCTTCGCACGTTTGAGGTGCGGCAACGCGTGGAACGTCGGGTAGACGCTGCCCAGGTAGTTGAGCCGGATCAGCCGGTCGAAGATCGAGAGGTCCCGGAGCTCGTCGAGCCGCGTCCACATCGTGCCGCCCGCGTTGTTGACGAGCACGTCGATGCCGCCGAACTGCGCGACGGCAGCATCGATCATCGCGCGACATGCCGCTTCGTCCGTGACGTCCGTGGGCACGACGAGCGCCTGCGCGCCGAGGCGACGGCATTCGTCCGCCAGCGATTCGAGTCGCTCGCGGTTGCGCGCGGCGAGCACGAGCCGTGGACCCTGCGGCGCCAGCGCGAGGCAGAACGCGCGCCCGATGCCTTCCGACGCCCCGGTGACCGCGACGACACGGTTGGAGAACGCGCCCATGACCGAAACTCCCTTGCGTTAGAATCGTTCCCCGGGTCCACGCCCCGGGGGTCCAGCATGACTGCCAACAAGACGGCTGCCGCCAGATTATCGCTCGCCACGATCGCCCTGCTCACCGTCGTCGCCTGCAGCGCGCCCGCGCCGGAGGAGACCGACGAGGAAGAGGCGCGCGCGCTCGGCCGCGACACCGACGAGACCGTGTTCGACGACGCGATCCAGACGCAGGACCGGGCACGCGCGGTCGAGGACCTCACGCTCGGGCGCAAGGATCAGCTCGACCAGGCGCTCGAAGCCTCCGAAGGCGATTCCGCCGAAGAATGAGGCCGGCGCGGATCGCGCATCCGACTCACCGCATCCGCTGCCGCTGGACACTTTCTTGAAGCGCATTCCCGAACCCGAACTCATGGACGAGGCCGAGCAGGCGCGCGCGTACGCGCTCGCCGATTTCGCCGAGCCGAACGAACGCTTCGTAGGTTTCTTCGAATCGCACTACCCCGAGCTGCGCACGGGCGCCGTGCTCGACCTCGGCTGCGGCCCCGGCGACATCGTGCTGCGCCTCGCGTCCCGCCATCCCGCGCTGGTCGTGCACGGACTCGATGGCTCGGCCGCGATGCTGCACTACGCGTGCGAACGGTTGCACGAGGCGCCCGCACTCGGCGGCCGTGTGCAGTTCGTCGAGGGCATCCTGCCTGGCGCGACATTGCCGCTGCCGGCGTACGACGCCGTGATCAGCAACAGCCTGCTGCACCACCTGCACGAGCCGCGGCATTTCTGGCAGGTCCTGCGTGAAACGGGCAAGCCGGGTGCGGCGGTCCTGGTCATGGACCTGTTCCGGCCGGACTCGGAGCAGGCGGCGTGGGCCATCGTCGAGCAGTATTCGGGCAGCGAGCCCCTCGTGCTCAAGCGAGACTTCTTCGCGTCGCTCTGCGCGGCGTTCGAACCGGTCGAGATCCGCGCGCAGCTCGCCGAGTGCGGGCTCGACGGTCTCGACGTCCGCACCGTGTCCGACCGGCATGTGCTCGTGACGGGACGCCTGCCTCCCGGATGAGCGACTACACCGCCTTCGAACGGCTGACGCTGCCGTTCGTGCGCTGGCTGGTTGCGCTATGGGTCCGTCCATCCGTGTTGCCGGACGACGTGCGCACGCGCGTCGGCGCCGAACGGCGAGTGGTCTATGCGCTGGAAAAGCGCAGCGTCGTCGACCTCGCCGTGCTCGAGCACGTCTGCTCCGAACGCGGCCTGCAGGATCCGCAACGCCCCTTCGGCGCGGACGGGTTGCTGCCCAACTCGCTGCTGTTCCTCGAGCGTCGGACGGGTTTCTTCGGACAGCGCATCGACCGGCGCATGCCCGAGGCCCTGCGCGCACTGACGACGGCGGCGGCCGAGGACCTCGCGTTCGACGCGGACCTCGTGCCGGTCAGCCTGTTCTGGGGCCGTTCGCCCGACCGTGAGCGGTCGTGGTTCCGGCTGCTGCTCGCCGAGGACTGGGACATCGGCGGACGTTTCCGCAAGCTGCTTTCACTCGCGTTCAACGGCCGCAACCTGCTCGTGCTGTTCGGCGAACACCTGCCGCTGCAGCCGTCGCTCGCCGAGACGCGCGGCATGCCGCGCGGCCCGCGCCGACTCTGGCGCCAGCTCCGCGTACAGTTTCGCAACCAGCGCGCCGCGACCATCGGCCCGGACCTGTCGCACCGTCGCACCATCGTCGCCGAGGTGCTGCGCACCAAGGTCGTCCGCGACGCCGTGCAGCAGGACCTGCGCGCCAACGACAAGAAGCTCAAGCGCCGGGACGCGCTCGAGGTCGCGCGCGGCTACGCGTATGAAATCGCGGCCAACTACTCGCACTGGTTCGTCGTGCTCATGTCGGGCCTGCTCGGCCGTCTCTGGAACCGGCTCTACGACGGCGTCGAGCTCGCCAATTTCTCGAGCCTGCAGGCGGTCGACGAGGGCAGCGAGATCGTCTACGTGCCCTGCCACCGCAGCCACATGGACTACCTGCTGCTCTCGTACGTGGTGTATCACAAGGGATACGCCGTCCCGCACATCGCCGCGGGCATCAACCTCAACATGCCGGTCATCGGCTCGTTCCTGCGGCGCGGCGGCGCGTTCTTCCTGCGGCGGAGCTTCGCCGGCAACGCGACGTACTCCGCGGTGTTCACGCGCTACCTGGGCACGATCCTCGCACGCGGTCACTCGATCGAGTACTTCATCGAGGGCGGCCGCAGCCGCACGGGGCGACTGCTGCGGCCGAAGATCGGCATGCTGTCGATGACGGTGCGCAGCTACGTGCGCAACCC
>DASUYI010000615.1:0-15131 GCA_036377475.1 Steroidobacteraceae bacterium
GGGCCGGAGTTTGCGGCGGTCGTGCGCGCCGCCGACGATTTGCGGGCCACGACGGTCGGCGAGGCAGTGACGTACGTCGTCAACCGCAACATCAACTACACGAACGTCTGCAGCTACTCGTGCGGGTTCTGCGCATTTGCGAAGGGTCGGGGCGCACGGAGCCTGCGCGGCCCGGGCTACATGCTCGACGTCGAGGAAATCGAGCGGCGCGTCGTCGAAGCGGCCGGGCGGGGCGCCACCGAGGTCTGCCTGCAAGGGGGCATCCACCCGAAGTTCACCGGCGAGACTTACCTCGAGATCGTCACCGCCGCGCGGCGTGCGGCCCCCGGGATGCACGTGCACGCGTTCTCGCCGCTCGAGATCGTCCACGGCGCGCGCACGCTCGGGCTCACGCTCGAGTCGTATCTGGGGCGGCTGCGCGACGCCGGCTTGCGCACGCTGCCCGGCACCGCGGCGGAAATCCTCTGCGACGACGTGCGGGCGGTGATCTGTCCCGACAAGCTTACGACGGCCGAGTGGCTCGACGTCATGCGGACCGCCCACCGCGTGGGTCTCCGCAGCACCGCGACCGTCATGTTCGGGCACGTGGAGCGGCCCATGCACTGGGCGCGCCACCTGCTGGCGGTGCGCGACCTGCAGGCCCGGACGCAGGGCTTTACCGAGTTCGTGCCGCTGCCGTTCGTGCACATGGAAGCGCCCTTGTGGCGCCGCGGCCTTGCCCGCTCGGGCCCGAGCTTTCGCGAGGCGATCTTGATGCACGCGGTCGCGCGGCTCGTGCTGCACCCGCTCGTGCCGAACCTGCAGGCGTCCTGGGTCAAGCTCGGGCGCGACGGCGCACTGCTCGCACTGCAGGCCGGCGCGAATGATTTCGGCGGCGTCCTGATGAACGAGTCGATCACGCGCGCCGCCGGCGGCGTCAACGGCCAGGTCATGGAACCCGGCGCGCTCGAGGCGGCGATCCGCTCGATCGGACGCGCGCCGCGCCAGCGTACGACGTTGTACGGGACGGTGGACCGGACGGTTGCATCAACCCGGCGTTACGATCGTGATCCGTCGCCCGTCGCGGCGGCGGGTTGAGCCGCGTCGAAAGCACGAACGATCGCCATGAACGACACCGCGCCCCGTACCCCGCAAGCGCTCGATTTCCGTGACGAGTGCGTCGCCCTCGACGCCGCACTGGTCGCAGCGCCGGCGGCGGCCTGGCGAACGCCGACGCAATTCAAGCAATGGACGTTCGACGACGTGCTCGGTCACCTCTACATGTTCGACTACGCGGCCGAGCTCGCGGCCCGCAACCGCGAACAGGCAGAGGCATTCCGGCAGCGGGTCATGGCCGCGCTCGCCGGCGGACAGTCGTTTGCTCAATGCACCCGCGCGTGGCTGCAGGGTTGCAGCGGCGAAGCATTGCTCGAGCGCTGGCGCGCGCAGTACACGACTGTCGCCGCGGTGTTCCGCGACCTCGACCCCGGTCTGCGGTTGCCGTGGTTCGGTCCCGACATGAGTGCACGATCGTTCATCAGCGCGCGCCAGATGGAAACCTGGGCGCACGGGCAGGCGGTGTTCGATGCGCTCGGACTCGAGCGCGAGGAGCACGACCGCCTGTACAACGTCGCGCTCATCGGCGTGAACACGTTCGGTTGGAGCTTCACGGTGAACCGCCGTGAGGTGCCTGCCGTGAAACCCTGCGTGCACCTCACCAGCCCGTCGGGTGCGACCTGGACGTGGAACGACCCGGCGAGTCCCGACCGCGTCGAGGGCGACGCGGTGGACTTCTGCCGGGTCGTGACACAGACGCGCAACGTCGCGGACACCGGCTTGCGCGTGTCGGGTCCCGTCGCGCGCGAGTGGATGTCGATCGCGCAGTGCTTCGCGGGCCCGCCGGAGCGCCCGCCCGCCCCCGGCACCCGCTTCCGACTGGGGCGCTAGAAGCCCTGCAGCTCGGCGTAGCGTTCGCGGTGGAACGCCGTCGTGCCGAGCGTCGCCTCGGCCACGCGCGCGCGTTTCAGGTACAACCCGACGTCGACCTGGTCGGTCATGCCGATGCCGCCGTGCATCTGCACGGCTTCGTTGCTGACCAGGTGGAACGCGTCGTTGACGCACGCCTTGCACACGGACGCGAGGCGCGGGACGTCAGTCGCGCCATTCTCGTCGAGCGCCGTCAGGGCCGCATGCAGCACCGAGCGCGCGAGCTCGATCTCTGTGTACATCTGCACGGCGCGGTGCTGCAGCGCCTGGAAGCTGCCGATCGGGACGCCGAACTGCTGGCGCTGCTTGAGGTACTCGAGCGTCGTCTCGAACACCTGCTGTGCCGCGCCGAACATCTCGGCCGAGAGCAGGATGCGCCCGACGTCGAGCACGCGCTCGAGCACCGGGCCGGCCGCGCCGACCTCGCCGAGCAGCGCCGAGCGGTCCACGCGGACGTCCGAGAGTTGCACGTCGGCGCTGTTGCGGCTGTCCGCCAGGCGAAGACGGTGGCGCGAGACGCCCGGCTCCGCGCCGTCGAGCAGGAACAGCGACAGGCCGCGTCGATCGTCGTCGGCCCCGGACGTGCGTGCGACGACGAGCAGGGACGCGGCCACGTGACCGTCGATCACGAAGCGCTTGCGGCCGTTCAGCACGTAGCCGTCGCCGTCGCGGCGCGCGGTCGTGGCGATCGCGAAGGGGCGGTGTCGCGGGTGCTCCTCGTGGGCCAGCGCGAGCACGGTGTCGCCCGAGGCGATCTGCCGCAGCAGGTCTCGCGCGGGTTCGGCGTCGCCGGCGAGCTCGAGCGCCGTGCCCGCCAGCACGACCGTCGAAAACAGCGGCGAGGCTGCCAGCGTCCGGCCGAGCGCCTCGAGCACGAGCCCCAGGCCGAAGTGGCCGAAGCCGTTGCCGCCGAGCGACTCGGGGATCAGCATGCCGGTCCAGCCGAGCTCCGCCATTTCACGCCAAGCGTCGCGGTCGAAACCGGTCGCGTCGCCGGTGTCGCGCAGGCGTCGCAGGTTCGCGACGGGAAGTCGATCGCGCGCGAATTGCGTCGCGGTGCTGCGCAGCAGCGTCTGGTCCTGGTCGAGCACAAGTGCCATGTCGGGTGCGCCTCAGTCCGGCAGGCCGAGCACTTGCTTGGCCACGATGTTCGTCTGGATTTCGCTCGTGCCGCCTTCGATCGAGTTGCCCTTCGATCGCAGCCACTGGCGGCAGACTTCGACCTCCTCGTCGGTGAACGGCGCACCGTCCCAACCGAGGCCGGCCAGGCCAAGGATCTCGACCATCAGTTCGTGCTTGTCCTTGTTGTGCTGCGCGCCCAGCGACTTGGTGATCGAGGACAACGCGGAAGGCCCCTGCTTACCGGACTCCTCCTGCACGCGCCGCAACGTCAGCGCGATCGCCTCGCTCCTGATCTCGTGCCGCGCCACGGCGTCGCGCAGGTGCGCGTCGGCGATGCGGCCGTCACGTTCGCCCGCGTAAGACCGGGCCAGCTCGGCCAGCGTGCGGCCGGTCGGGGAACCGCCGAGACCGGTCTGCAGGTGCGTCGAAATGTTCGCGCGCTCGTGCTGCAGCAGCCGCTTCGCAATCTTCCAGCCTTCGCCCGGCTTGCCGACGAGGTTCTGCTTCGGCACGCGCACGTCCGTCAGGAACACCTCGCAGAACGGCGACTTGCCCGAGATCAGCTGGATCGGCCGCACCTCGATGCCGGGGCTCGTCATGTCGATCAACAGGAACGAGATGCCGCCGTGCTTCGACTCGGTGTTGGTGCGCACGAGGCAGAAGATCCAGTCGGCCTGGTCGGCATACGAGGTCCAGATCTTCTGGCCGTTGACGAGGAAGTGATCACCGAGGTCCTCGGCGCGCGTCTTCAGCCCGGCGAGGTCCGAGCCTGCGCCGGGCTCGGAGTAACCCTGGCACCAGCGAATCTCGCCACGTGCGATCGGCGGCAGGAAGTGCCGGCGCTGCTCCTCGCTCGCGAACTCGTGCAGCACGGGCGCGAGCATCATGAGGCCGAACGAGATCACCGGAGGACGACACCCCGCTGCGGCGAGTACCTCGCGCAGCACGCGCGCCCGCTCCGGCGTGAGTCCCGCCCCACCGTGCTCGGGCTGCCACTCGGGCGTCGACCAACCCTTCGCGGCCATCCGGTCCATCCACACCTGCACGTCGGGGTTCAAGTAACGCGTCTTGCGTCCGCCCCAAGGCGTGTCGGGGCTGTCGACGCGCAAGGGCTCGCGCAGCGACGGTGGATAGTTCGCCGCGATCCAGGCGCGGACGTCGTCGCGGAACCGGTCCAGTTCGCTCATCTGTGCTCCATCGTTGCATCCGGCGGACGTCCTGCGTCGGCCACGGTGTTCGTCGCGACGAACCGGTCGATCTCGGCGTCGTCGTAGCCGCATTCGCGCAGGATCTCGCGACTTTGCGCGCCCGCGCGCGGCGCCGGGCGATCGTCGCACTCGGCCACCTCGTGGAGCCGGAACGGTGAGCGCGCGTCGCGCAGCCGGCCCTCCGTGGGGTGATCGTATTCGCGGAAAAAGCCGGTTGCGCGCAGGTGCGGATCGCTGAGCAGGTCCCCGACCGAGTTCACGCGCGAGCAGGGGATGTCACGTGCGCGCAGGTCCTGCAGCCACTCGTCGCTCGTGCGTGACGGGGCGGCCGCCGCGATCAGGGCATAGAGCGCGTTGGCGCTCTCGCTGCGCAACCCCGGGTCCTGCACCCGGGGCGAATGCGCGAACTCGGGCTGGCCGATCAGCTCGAAGAACGCCACCCAGTGCGTCGTCGTGTACGGCAGGATCGCGACGAAGCCGTCGCGCGTGCGATAGGGCCGGCGGTTCGGCGCGGCGAGCCGGTCGTAACCGGTCGGGCCGAGCGGCGGCTCGAACGTCGCGCCACCGAGCTGCTCCGACATCAGGAACGAAACCGTGCTCTCGAACATCGGCGCCTCGATGCAGCAGCCCTCACCCGTCCGCGCGCGACGCGCAAGCGCGGCCGCCACCGCGATCGCGAGGTGCAGGCCACCGACCTTGTCGCAGAGGATGGTCGAGAGGTAACGCGGCTCGCCGCGCTCGTTGGCGTTCAGCGCCGCGACCCCGGACGCGGCCTGGATCACGTCGTCGTACGCCGGTTCGGCCGCGTTCGGGCCACGCTGGTCGTAGCCCGCAGCGAACGCGTAAATCAGGCCCGGCCGGAGCGTGGCGAGTCGCGTGTACTCGAGGCCGAGCGGCGCGGCCGACTTCGGCCGCATGTTGTGCACGACGACGTCCGTGCCGCGCACGAGACGATCGAGGACTTCACGTGCGGCCGGTTGCTTCAGGTCGAGCGCGAGCGACCGCTTGTTGCGGTTGAAACCGAGATAGCCCGCACCCATCCCGCGCGAACGGCCCGGGCGCACCGTGCGAAACAGGTCGCCCTGAGGCGGCTCCACCTTGATCACGTCCGCGCCGAGGTCACCGAGCGTGCGCGTCGCGTACGGGCCCAGCACGATCGTGGTGAAGTCGAGGATCCGTGTTCCGCTCAACAGCGGCAGCATGCGTGACACCTGCGCGCACATCGCGAAGACGCGCGTCGAAGTTTCCCATTGACCCGCAAGTGTAACGAAGCAATAGTTCCCGCGGGTGCGCGTCCGTGCGCCCGCCAGCGGGACGACGACGGGCACGAGGGGAGAGCGAGCGCATGGGACCGTTGCATGGCGTGAAGGTGATCGAGCTGGCGGGAATCGGGCCAGCACCCTTCTGCGCGATGATGCTTGCGGACATGGGCGCGGACGTGATCCGGGTAGACCGTGTCTCGGCCCGACCGGGCAGCCGTGAAACGGATTGCCTGTTGCGCAACCGTCGTTCGATCGCGCTCGACCTCAAGCATCCCGCGGCCATCGAGGCGCTGCTCGAACTCGTCGCCGGCGCCGACGCGCTGATCGAGGGGTTCCGCCCCGGCGTCATGGAGCGCCTCGGCCTCGGGCCCGACGTCTGCTTGGCCCGCAACGCACGACTCGTCTATGGCCGCATGACGGGCTGGGGGCAGATGGGCCCGCTCGCGCACGCCGCCGGGCACGACATCAACTACATCGCGCTCGCGGGCGCACTGCACCTGATCGGCGAACGCGGTCGCAGGCCCGTGCCGCCGCTCAACCTCGTCGGGGATTTCGGGGGCGGCGCAATGATGCTGCTGGCCGGCGTGCTTGCGGCGCTGTTCGAGGCGGCCCGCTCCGGCAAGGGGCAGGTGGTCGACGCCGCGATGACCGACGGCACCGTCGCGCTGCTCGGGATCTTTTTTTCGCAGCGGGCGACGTATCGCGATTTCCAGGACGTCACCGGCGGTGAAATGCTCGCGGGCGCGGCGCCGTACTACGGCACGTACGAGACCCGCGACGGCAAGTACCTCGCGATCGGCGCGATCGAGCCGCAGTTCTACGCGCTGCTGCTCGAGCGTCTCGGCCTCGATCCGAAATACCTCGCGGCGGGATTTCCCGCGAGTCGCACCGGCGACGACGACGTCCGCGCGGCGATCGCCGCGGCCGTGCGCACGCGCACGCGCGACGAGTGGGCCGCGGTGTTCGAAGGCACCGATGCGTGCGTCGCGCCGGTCCTGAGCCTCGCGGAGGCGGCGACGCATCCGCACAACGTCGCCCGCGGCACGTTCGTGACGGTCGACGGCGTCGAGCAGCACGCGCCTGCCCCGCGCTTCAGTCGCACGGCCGCGTCGCCGATCCGGCCGCCGCGGGCGGCCGGCGCCGACACCGCGGCGGTGCTCCAGGACATCGGGTTCAGCGAGCAGCGCATTGCGGAGTTGCGCGCGGCCGGCGCCTTGACCTGATCGATCGAAGGCGAAGCCTGCGGCGCTGGTGAAGTCTGCCGCGCTCGGGAATACCTCGGCGCCGCGGCAGCTCCACCCTGCTGTGACCGACCTGCAAGGTCACTGAGGATTTGGCGCACCGCACAAAAACGCCGGCCGGTCGTTTATGATCGACCGGCGCCGCCCGGTCTCGGGCGTCGCACCCCTCGCAGTAGGACGATCGAGACGACCGAGCCCGGGCGCACGCGTCCGCGCGGACAGAACGGAGTACACGATGGCAGACGCATTCATCTTCGACCACGTACGCACGCCGCGGGGTCGCGGCAAGCCCGACGGCTCGCTGCACGGCATCACCCCGATCCAGCTCGCGGCGCAGGCGCTGCAGGCCGTGCGCGACCGCAACGGACTCGACACCGCCTTGCTCGACGACATCGTGCTCGGCTGCGTTTCGCCGATCGGCGAGCAGGGCGCCGACATCGCGCGCGTCGCGGCGCTGGTCGCGGAATTCGACGAGAGCGTCCCGGGCCAGCAACTCAACCGTTTCTGCGCGTCCGGTCTCGAAGCCGTCAACAACGCCGCGGCGCAGGTGATGTCGGGCCAGTCACACGGCGTCATCGCGGGAGGCGTCGAGTCGATGTCCCGCGTGCCGATCGGCGCAGACGGCGGCGCGTGGGTCGCCGACCCCGCCGTCGCCTACCAGACCTATTTCGTGCCGCAGGGCATCGGCGCCGACCTGATCGCGACACTCGACGGTTACAGCCGCACGGACGTCGACGCCTTCGCGGTCGAGAGCCAGCGGCGTGCCGCGGCCGCGTGGTCCGACGGCCGTTTCGCGAAGTCCGTCGTGCCGGTCAGGGACGTGCTCGGCCGCGTCGTGCTCGACCGCGATGAGCACATGCGCCCGGACACCACCGTCGCGAGCCTCGCGGCGCTCAAGCCGGCGTTCGCCGCGATGGGCGAGCAGGGCGGGTTCGACGCGGTCGCGCAGATGAAGTACCCGCAGGTCGAGTCGATCGACCACGTGCACACGGCCGCGAACTCGTCGGGCATCGTCGATGGCGCGGCCGGTGTGCTGATCGGCAGCAAGCGGTTCGCGGGCAAGGCCGGCCTGAAACCGCGCGCGCGCATCCGCGCGTTCACCTCGATCGGCAGCGAGCCCGCGATCATGCTGACGGGCCCGGCGCTGGTGACGCAGAAACTGCTCAAGCGCGCCGGCATGAGCATCGGCGACATCGACCTGTTCGAAGTCAACGAGGCGTTCGCGTCGGTCGTCATGCGCTTCATGCGTGCGATGGACGTGCCGCACGAGAAGGTCAACGTCAACGGCGGGGCGATCGCGATGGGACATCCGCTCGGCGCCACGGGCGCAATGATCCTCGGCACCGTGCTCGACGAACTCGAGCGCCGCGACCTCCGGACCGCGCTGGTCACGCTCTGCGTGGGCGCGGGCATGGGCACCGCCACGATCATCGAGCGCGTTTGACGCGCAACGTCGAGCAGGAACGCAACCACATGTCGAAGCATTTCAACGTCGCCGTCGATACGGACGGCATCGCCCTGATCACGATGGACAGCCCGGGCCGCTCGATGAACGTGTTCGCGCCCGAAGTCGAGGCCGAGCTCGCGCAGGTGCTCGACCGTGTCGTCGGCGACGCGTCGATCAAGGGCGCGATCGTGACCTCGGGCAAGCAGAGCTTTCTCGCGGGCTACGACCTGACCGAGTTCCTCGGCAAGTTCGGTCCAGGCATCACCGCGGCCGAGGCCTACGAACGGTTTTCGGGCGGGTTGCAGAAGCTGCTCCGGAGGCTCGAAACCTGCGGCAAGCCCTGGGTGGCCGCGATCAACGGCCTCGCGCTCGGCGGCGGCTTCGAGCTGTGCCTCGCCTGTCACTACCGCGTCATGGCGGACGACCCGAAGGCGTTCGTCGGACTGCCCGAGGTGAAGGTGGGCCTGCTGCCGGGCGGCGGAGGCACGCAACGCATGCCGCGCCTGATCGGCATCGCGCAGTCGCTGCCGTACCTGCTCGAGGGCGGCAACATTTCGGCGAAGGACGCAAAAAAGCTCGGCCTCGTGCATGAAATCGTGCCGCCGGGCGAACTGATCGAAGCGGCGCGCCGCTGGCTGCTCGCGACGCCGACGGCCGTGCAGCCATGGGACCAGAAAGGGTACCGCGTGCCCGGCGGCGTCGGTTTCCAGAGCGCGACCGTGACGCAGACCTTCACGGGCGCGACGACGCTCGTCGCGAAAAAGACGCTGCACAATTACCCGGCGCCGGCCGCGATCCTCTCGTGCGTCTACGAAGGCACGCTCGTGCCGATCGACAAGGGGCTCGACATCGAGGCGAAGTATTTCGCGACGCTCGTGACGAGCCCGGTCTCGCGCAACCTGATCCGGACGATGTTCGTGAACAAGGGCGCCGCCGACAAGCTCGCGGCGCGGCCCGCGGACGTGCCGAAAGCCCAGGTCCGCAAGCTCGGCGTGCTCGGCGCCGGCATGATGGGCGCAGGCGTCGCCTACGTCTCGGCGCTCGCGGGCATGGACGTCGTACTGATCGACTCGAGCGACGAACTGGCCGAGAAGGGCAAGGCGTATTCGGCCAAGCTGCTTGCGAAAGACGTGGAGAAGGGCCGCAGGACCCCCGAGCAGGCCGAGCAGGTCCTCGCGCGCATCACGCCCACGGTCGACTACGCCCGGCTCGAGGGTGCGGACCTCGTGATCGAGGCCGTGTTCGAGCACCGCGGCGTCAAGGCGGACGTCACGGCCCGGGCCGAGGCCGTGATGCCGAAGGAGTCGGTGTTCGCGAGCAACACCTCGACGCTGCCGATCACGGGTCTCGCGAAGGCGTCGAAGCGCCCGAAGAGCTTCATCGGCATCCACTTCTTCTCGCCGGTGGAAAAGATGCCGCTGGTCGAGATCATCGTCGGCAAGCAGACGAGCGACGAGGCGATCGCGTGCGCGCTCGACTACGTGGGCCAGCTCCGGAAGACGCCGATCGTCGTCAACGACAGTCGCGGCTTCTACACGAGCCGCTGCTTCGGCACGTACACGAACGAAGGCGAATCGATGCTCGCCGAGGGCATCGACCCGCGCCTGATCGAGGGCGCCGGCAAGCTCGCCGGCATGCCGGTCGGGCCGCTCGCGGTCAGCGACGAAGTCAGCATCGAACTGCAGTACAAGGTCATGTCGCAGACGCGAGAGGACCTCGGCGCCAAGTACAAGGAGCCGAAGTCATGGCCGGTCGTGCAGCGGTTCGTCGAGGACCTGAAGCGTCTCGGCCGCAAGAGCGGCGCGGGCTTCTACGACTACCCGGCCGACGGGCGCAAGCGCCTCTGGGCCGGGCTCGCACAGGAGTTCAAGCCGCTCGAGAAGCAGCCGTCGGTCGAGGAACTGAAGACGCGGCTGCTGTACATCCAGGCGCTCGAGGCGGCCCGCTGCTACGAGGAAGGCGTGCTGCGCAGCGTGCACGAGGCCGACCTCGGCTCGATCCTCGGGTGGGGATTCCCGGCCTACACGGGCGGCACGTTGTCGTTGATCGACACCGTCGGCCCCGCGAAATTCGTCGCCGAGTGCAAGCGGCTCGCGAAGCTGCACGGCGAACGCTTCAAACCGACCAAGGGCCTGCTCGCGCGCGCGCAGACCGGCGAGACGTATTACGCCACGGCGACACCGGCCGCCGCCAAGGCGTCCTGACCCAAGGAGACGACGCATGAGCGTGGTGCTGCAGGAAAGACGCGGACGTGTGGCGATCGTCACGCTGAACCGCCCGGAATCGCTGAACGGTTTCACGACCGACTTACGACTCGGGTTGCTGAATGCGCTGCAGGATGTCGCGGCGGACGCGTCCGTGCGCGCGGTCGTGCTGACCGGCGCCGGTCGCGGCTTCAGCGCCGGCGCCGACCTCAAGGCGGAGCCGATGACCTCGGGCGCGCAGGTCGAGCGCATGTTGACCGACGAGTACGGCGTGGCGCTGCGCACGATCGCAACGATGGCCAAGCCGGTGATCGCGGCGGTGAACGGCTTCGCGACCGGCATCGGCGGCTCGTTCGCGCTCGCCTGCGACCTGGTCGTGATGGGCGAGAACGCGTTCTTCCAGGTGCCGTTCCAGAAGATCGGCCTCGTGCCGGACGGCGGCATGTGCTGGCTGCTGACCGAACGCGTCGGTCACCGGCGCGCTTTCGAGATTGCGGTGAGCGGCGAGCGCGTGCCGGCGGCGCGCTGCCTGGAGTGGGGCCTTGCGAACCGGGTCGTGCCGGACGAGCAGGTCGTCGAAGCGGCCGTCGCCTGGGCGGACGAGCTTTGCGAGGCGGCACCGATCGCGTTGGGCTACATGAAGCAACTGCTGCGCGGCGCACCGGCAATGGGCTACGAGCAGACGATTCGCGCCGAGGCGCGACTGCAGGCGCCGTGTATCGACAGCGCCGATTTCCTCGAGGGCGTCACGGCGTTTCGCGAGAAGCGCGCGCCGAAGTTCTCGGGCCGGTGAATGCCTCCATCCGCACAGCGTGCGACCTCTCCCGCGGGCGCGGGAGAGTGAAGTCGGGATAAGGAGCCGAGCATGAGCGCGCCCACGACGACGGCGAGCATCGAGGCCGCGACGACGCCGATGCGCCCGGGGCTCGAGATCGAAATCGCGCCGCTCGAAGCCTACCTGCTGAGACACGTCCAGGGTTTCGCGGGGCCGCTCGAGATCCGGCAGTTCAAGGGCGGGCAGTCGAACCCGACGTACCTGCTGGTCACGCCGGCGAAGCGTTACGTGCTCCGGCGCAAGCCGCCGGGACAGCTGCTCGCCTCCGCACACGCGGTCGACCGCGAGTTCAAGGTCATCAGCGCGCTCGGTCGTCACACCGACGTGCCCGTGCCACACGCGCACGTGCTCTGTACCGACGAAACCGTGATCGGCACCTGGTTCTACGTGATGGACCACGTCGATGGCCGGATCTACTGGGACCCGTCGTTTCCGGACGTGCCGCTCGAGCAGCGGCGTGCGCACGCGTTCGCGCTCTGCGACGGCCTCGCGCGGCTGCACCGCGTCCGGCCGGAGGCTGCGGGTCTCGCGGATTACGGCAGGCCGACCGGCTACCTGGGCCGCCAGATCGCGCGCTTCACCAAGCAGTACGCCGAGGACACCGCCGGCGGTCGCGTCGAGTCGATGGAGCGCCTGATCGAGTGGCTGCCGAAGCACGTGCCACAGCACGAGCCGCCCGCCGCGGTCGTGCACGGCGACTACCGTTCCGACAACGCGATCTTCCACCCGACGGAGCCGCGCGTCGTCGCGATCCTCGACTGGGAATTGTCCGCGCTCGGCGACCCGCTCGCCGATTTCGCGTATCACCTGATGGTCTATCGCCTGCCGACGCTGTCGATTCCGATGCTGGGCGGGCGTGACGTCGTGGCACTCGGTTTGCCGACGGAGCCGGAGTACCTCGCGCATTACGAGCGGGTCACCGGCTTCGACATCGACCCGCGCGACCTCGAGTTCTACCTGGCGTTCAGCATGTTCCGGCTCGGCGGGATCTTCCACGGCATTCGCAGCCGCGTGGTGCGCGGCACTGCCGTGAGCGCCGAGGCCCGGCGCTACGCCGGCTTCACCGACACGATCTGCGACGTCGCCTGGGCGCAGGCCCAGCGCGCGAGCCGACTATAACCATCATAGGAACAAACACTTAGGGCGATCTGAGCCTGTGTGGTACAGTGCGCGGCTAATTCGATCCTGCGGGTCCACCGCCACCGATGCTCAAGCAACGCACGCTCAAGAATTCGATCCGCGCGACCGGAGTGGGCCTGCACAGTGGCAAGAAGGTGCTCATGGTCCTGCGCCCGGCCCCGGCGCACTCGGGGATCGTCTTCCGGCGCACCGACCTCGACGAGGTCGTCGACATCCCGGCCACGGCCGGCAACGTGAGCCAGACCACGCTTGGCACCAGCCTGACGCAGGGCACCGCGACCGTTTCCACCGTCGAGCACCTGATGTCGGCGCTCGCGGGCCTCGGCATCGACAACCTCGTCGTCGAGTTGAGCGCGGCCGAGGTGCCGATCATGGACGGCAGCGCCGGCCCCTTCGTGTTCCTGCTGCAGTCGGCGGGCATCGAGGAACAGAACGCCGCGAAGCGCTTCGTGCGCATCAAGAAGAGCATCAAGGTCGAGGACGGCGACAAGTGGGCGCGCTTCGACCCGTACGACGGTTTCAAGGTTAACTTTGAAATCGAGTTCGACCATCCGGTGTTCAAACGCCGCTCGCAGGCCGCGTCGATGGACTTCTCGACGACGACGTTCCTGCGCGAGGTGAGTCGCGCGCGCACCTTCGGCTTCATGCGCGACCTCGAATACATGCGCGCGCGCAACCTGGCGCTCGGCGGCAACCTCGACAACGCGATCGTGCTGGACGATTACCGGATCCTGAACGAGGACGGGTTGCGCTACGAAGACGAGTTCGTGAAGCACAAGATCCTGGACGCGATCGGCGACCTGTACCTGCTCGGCCACAGCCTGATCGGCGAGTTCAGCGGCTACAAGTCGGGCCACGGCCTCAACAACCGCCTGGTCCGCGCACTGGTCGCGGACGCCTCGGCCTGGGAAGAAGTGACGTATGAACGCCCCGCCGATGCGCCGATCAAGTATGTCGAGGCCGCGAGCACGGCGTGAAGAGTCGCCAGTGGCTAGTGGCTAGTAAGAATCCGACTGCGTCGGCGCACGACTTGGCAGCCTGTTACTAGCCACTGGCCACTAGCCACCAGCCACTTTCTCCCTGCCCCGGACTTTCACCCGCAGCTTGCCGATCGGAGTCTCGCCGCCTGCCTCGAGTCGGGCCTTGAGCGCGCGCGCGCCGTAGCGGACGCGTGGCGTCCACGCGGCCGAGTCCATGATCACGACCAGGTCGTCCCCGCGACGCGACGCCGAAACCAGGTGTGGGCGGAGCGCCTCGGCCAGTTCCAGACGCACCTTTTCGGTCAGCGTCGCGGCGGATCCGGCCTTGCGGGCGAGGGCGTCGAGGCCGGGAGCGAGCCCGGTGAACAGCGGTTTGAGCGAACCGGACATTATCAAAGTATTATTTACAACGATGAGTTTTATTTGCCAAGGGCGCGACCACTGCGCCATAGTTTGACGATTCTGTGACATGGCGCAACGTAGCCCGCTCAGGGCACGTCCGGCGACCGTGTCGCTTTCGCCCAGCACGAACCGGGACCTGGCGCGGCATGAACTTCAGAATCACCACGGGCCGTGCGGGCCGCACCCGTCACATCGAGTTCTCGGGACCGCGCATGACACTCGCGGCGCTGCTGGTCGTGGCTACGATTTTTGCCGTCGGCCTCGTGCTTGGCCGCTTCCTGCTCGGCGCCGGCGCCGAACAGCGGGCGTTCGTTCGCGCGCTCGCCCAGCAGAGGATCGACCTGCAGGCGGCGCGGGGTCAGATCGACGGCCAGGTGGATGCACTCGCGGCCCGCGTGGGCATGCTCAACGCCCAGTTGCTCCGTCTCGACGCGCTCGGCCGACGCCTGACCGACCTTGCGGGACTGGACCGCGGCGAATTCGACTTCGAGCAGGCGCCACCCGCGGGTGGCCCGGAGGCCAGCGAGCCGCAGGGCGGCTCGGCGCAGGTGCCGGGCCTGACGGCCGTGCTCGACGTCCTCGAGTCACAGATCGAGAATCGTGAGCAGCAACTGTTCGCGCTCGAAACGCTGCTTGCCTCGCGCGAGCTCGGCGCACGCATCATGCCGGGTGGCCTGCCACTGATCGGCGGCTGGATCTCCTCCCACTTCGGCCGTCGCACCGACCCGTTCACGGGCCGGGGCGCTTTTCACTCCGGCGTCGACTTCGCCGGCGCGCCGGGTAGCCGGGTCATCGCGGTGGGCCCGGGCGTGGTGTCGTTCTCGGGTTACAAGTCCGGATACGGCAACGTGGTCGAGATCAGCCACCCGACGGGTTACATGACGCGATACGGGCACAACTCGCGCAACCTCGTCCGCATCGGCCAGTCGGTGCAGAAGGGCGATCCGATCGCGGTGATCGGCAGCACCGGTCGGTCGACCGGTACCCACGTGCATTTCGAAGTGCTCCGCGACGGCAACGTCCTGAACCCGACCAGGTACCTGGCCGCGCCCTGAAGAGGAAGGGGTTACGGGTTTCGGGGATAGGGGGTAGTGGCGCAGCGCCACCGTCTCATTCGAGCTGAACGTCGCAGACTGCGCGCCCGAACCGCGTAGCCCTTGCCCACGGCCGCGAAACCTTGCCGTCGACGCGGCGGTCCAATCGCAGCACCTCCGCACTATCCCCTATCCCCTAACCCCTAACCCCTTGTACGAGCAGCGATCGGCCCCCACTACAGCGATCCTGTAGAATTTCCGCTTTTCACCCCACCCCGCCTCGCCCGGAGC
>DASUYI010000616.1:0-2894 GCA_036377475.1 Steroidobacteraceae bacterium
GGCATGCACACGCTCGACCAGGCCCTGCTCGCGGCCATCCAGGCACGCGAGGTCGATCCAGAGGACGCCTTCGTGTACGCCGTGGACAAGCGTCCGTTCGCGCGCTACGTCCCGGAAGGCACTGCCATCCTGCGGGCCGACGTCACCCAGGGACTCTAGACGGGACACCTCATGGCCACCGAACCCGCAACCACCACGGGCACCCTGACCGAGTCGGCCCCGCAGCACACGCCGCGGCGGATCGACGAGTTCCTGCGCGAGATCCTGGTCAAAGGCGGGTCCGACCTGCACTTCGTCGCCGGCGACCCGCCGCGAATCCGGCTGCACGGCGAACTCCAGTCGCTGCGCGAGACGAAGCTCGAGCGCAACGCCGTGCAGGAGATGCTGACCGAGGTCATGACCCGGCGTGCACAGGTGCAGCTGGAGCAGAAGGACGGGGCCGACTTCGCCTACACGATCCCCGGCGTCTCGCGCTTCCGCGTCAACGTGTTCCGCCACATCGGCGGGCTCGGCGGCGTCTTCCGTGCGATTCCGTCCAAGGCCCTCACGCTCGAGCAGCTCAACCTGCCCGAGCCGGTGCGCAGCCTCTGTCGCGTCAACAACGGGCTGATCCTCGTCACCGGGAAGACCGGCTCGGGCAAGTCGACCACGCTCGCGGCGATGATCGACGACATCAACCACCGCGAGAAAGGCCACATCCTCACGATCGAGGATCCCATCGAGTTCGTGCACCCGCGCAAGAACTGCCTCGTGAGCCAGCGCGAGGTGGGCCTGCACAGCCCGAGCTTCGCCGAGGCGTTGCACTCGGCGTTGCGCGAGGATCCGGACATCGTGCTGGTCGGCGAGTTGCGCGACCTCGAGACCATGAGCATCGCCGTGACCGCGGCCGAAATGGGCATCCTGGTGATGGGCACGCTGCACACCAACGGCGCGGCGGCCACCGTCGACCGCATCGTCAACGCGTTTCCATCCGACAAGCAGGGCCACGTCCGGACGATGCTCTCGACGTCGCTGCGCGGCGTGATTTCGCAGCAGCTGATCCCGCGGGCCGACAAGCGCGGCCGCGTCGCCGCGCTCGAGATCCTGATCAACACGCCGGCGGTGTCGAACCTGATCCGCCAGGGCAAGCTCGACCAGCTCGAGAACGCCATGCAGAGCGGCGGCGCCCACGGCATGCGGGTCATGGACTCCGCGATCCAGGAGTTGTTCGAGAAGGGCGTGATCAACGGCCGGTCGGCCTACGAGAAGGCCATCAGCAAGCAGCGGTTCGAACAGTTCAAGGACATGGGCTGAGGCTATAATTTCCGGTCCTGCCCGCACCCGGACCGGCCTCTTGCCCATGACCGCCCAGCCCCAGCGCACCCTGCTCGTGACGAGCGCCCTGCCGTACGCCAACGGGGCGCCGCACCTCGGCCACATGGTCGAGTACGTCCAGACCGACATCTGGGTGCGCTTCCAGCGCCTGCGCGGTCACGACGTGCTGTTCATCTGGGCGAGCGACGCCCACGGCACGCCGATCATGCTCAAGGCGCGCCAGGAGGGCATCACGCCCGATGAACTGATCGCGCGCGTCGCCGTCGAGCAGAAGCGCGACTTCGACGCGTTCGACATCTCCTACGACAATTTCCACACGACGCACTCGGACGAGAACCGCGAGATCACCTACGAGATCTACCGGCGCCTGGCCGCGGCCGGCCACATCCGCCGCGAGACCATCGTGCAGGCCTACGACGCGCAGGCGAAGATGTTCCTGCCCGACCGCTACGTGCGTGGCACCTGCCCCCGATGCGGTGCGCTCGACCAGTACGGCGACAGCTGCGAGGTCTGCGGCGCCACGTACACGCCGGCCGACCTCGTCAACCCGGTCTCCGTCGTCAGCGGCACGGCGCCGGTGCAGCGCGAGTCCGAGCACCTGTTCTTCAAGCTCGGCGATTTCGAGGCGTTGCTGCGCGAGTGGACCGACGGCGACCGGCTGCAGCCGGCCGTGACGGCGAAGCTCGGCGAGTGGTTCGGCGCGGGCCTGCGCGACTGGGACATCTCGCGCGATGCGCCGTATTTCGGTTTCGAGATCCCGGGCGAAAAGGACAAGTTCTTCTACGTCTGGCTCGACGCCCCGATCGGTTATCTCTCGAGCCTGCTGCAGTACTGCCGCCGTACGGGACGCGACTTCGACCGCTACTGGAAGCCCGACAGCGACGCCGAGGTCTATCACTTCATCGGCAAGGACATCGTCTACTTCCATACCCTGTTCTGGCCGGCCGTGCTCGTGGGCGCCGGCTACCGCGCGCCGACCGCGGTGTATGCGCACGGTTTCCTGACCGTCAACGGCCAGAAGATGTCCAAGTCGCGCGGCACGCTGATCGGCGCGAACGCCTGGCTCGAGCACCTGCCGGCCGAGTACCTGCGTTACTACTTCGCCTCGCGGCTCGCGGACGGCATCGACGACCTCGACCTCAACCTTGACGACTTCGTCGCCAAGGTCAATTCGGACATCGTCGGCAAGCTCGTCAACATCGCGAGCCGCTGCGCGGGGTTCATCGTGCGCGGGTCGAAGGGCCGGCTCGCCGACCAACTGGCAGACCCGTCTTTGCAGGCTGAATTCGTCACGGCCGGCGAGCGCATCGCCGCGCTCTACGAGGGCCGCGACCTCGCCGGCGCAGTGCGCGAGATCATGGCGCTCACGGACCGAGCGAACCTCTACATCGACCAGCAGAAGCCGTGGCTGATGGCGAAGGACCCCGCGCGCGCCGCTGAGGTGCAGGGCGTCTGCACGCAAGGACTCAACCTGTTCCGCCTGCTGGCGTTGTACCTGAAGCCGGTGATGCCGCGCCTCGCCGCCGGCGCAGAGAAGTTTCTCGGCCTGCCCGAGCAGTCGTGGGCCGACGCGGCCAGGC
>DASUYI010000617.1:0-2276 GCA_036377475.1 Steroidobacteraceae bacterium
ATTGGTACAAGAGTTGCCCCGACTCGGCGGCTGGCGCCACGGCCGTGACGTGGACGCTCAACGGTAGAAACGTACGAACGCAGCGATGCCGAGCTCCCCGACACGGTCCCCTGCGTCGACCACCAATGTGCTCGTTTTGACCCCGATCTATCCGTGGGTCGCCAATCCGCAGGATGCAGTCTTTGTTCGCCGGCAGGTGCGCAACCTGGCACGTGCGGGGCTGCAGTGCCAGGTGCTCGCCTTTCGATACTGCCCTCCGGCCGTGCCCGCCCGCCTATGGCGGCTGCGCTACGCCCGGCACCTCACGTCGTGCGACGACGAGGCTGGCTTTCCCGTCCACGACGTGTTCGTGTCGCGACACGCCGTCAAGGACGCAGATGTCGTTCCGCGCGTTGTCGAGGCACTCGAGGCGCACATCGCGCGACACCCGACCCTGCTCGAAACTCGCGTGGTCTACGCTCATTGGCTGTGGCCGGGTGGCGCAGCCGCAATCGGCTTGCGACGCCGCTTTGGCTGGCCGACCGTGGCAATCGCCAGGGGGAGCGAAATGCACCACTGGCAGACGACGAACCGACACTGCCGGTCGTACGTTCAGCGTGTCATCCGCGAGTCAGACCGGGTGCTGGCGAATTGCGCCGGGTTGCGGGACGAGTGCTACCGGCTGGTCCCCGATCTCGAGAAGCGGATTGACGTTGCCTACAACGGATGCGATCCCCAGCGGTTCACGCCCGCCGTCAACCGTGATGCGGTCCGGAGGACGCTCGGACTCAGCCCCGACGCCAACCTCATGCTGTGTTGCGGGTCGGTCATCGAGCGGAAGGGAATCCGCAATCTGGTTCGCGGATGGGAGCGCTTTGCCCGCGTATCGCCCGACTGGCAGCTCGTCGTCGTCGGACGGCTCGTCGAGCGCAACCTCGTCGAGCTGCTGACTCGCACGGAGCGCGTGATCCTGGTTGGTCCCGTCGATCACGATCAGGTCCTCGCATACATGCAGGCCGCAAATGCCTACGTGCAGCCGAGCATTCATGAAGGTCTGGCGAATGCCACGATGGAAGCGATGGCCACCGCGCTGCCGGCGATCGCGACCAACACCGGCGGCCAGGGCGAGTTGATCGCCGACGGCGAGAATGGTTTGCTGGTTCCGGTCGAGGACGATGCGGCGCTCTCCCGCGCGTTTGCGACCATCGCAACCGATCCGCGGCGAGCCAGGGAGATGGGTGCACTGGCCCGCGACACCATCGTCCGCAGGTTTTCCCAAGACAGGCAAGTCGCCGCGCTTGCGGCGCTCCTGGAAGAGACGACGTCGGAACGGCACCGTGAGCGCGACGCCGTGCTCGACTGCGACCGTGCGCCGACGAAGGCCGCCGTTCCCGCACCGCTCTGATCATGCCGGCCCTGACAGTGGCGCTCGTCGGCTGCGGTCAAATCGCGGACGCGCACCTGCAGGCCGCACGGCGCAGCGGCCTCGCGACGATTGCCGCCGTGTGCGACCGCACCCCGGACCTGGCGCGGCAAGCCGCCGTCCGCTTCGGCGTGCCACGGTGGTACTCCGATTTCGATCGGATGCTCGACCAGACCAGGCCCGATGTCGTTCACATCGCGACGCCTCCCGCCGCGCACCGCCCCCTGCTCGAGCGGGCCGTCAGCGCCGGGGCGCACGCCTACGTCGAGAAGCCGTTCGCCCTGTGCGCGGCTGACGCCGGCCAGATGCTGGCGGCGGCCGCGGCGCACAATCGGCTCGTGTGCGCCGGACACGATCGGCTGTTCGACCCGGCGTGGGTCGAGTGCCGCGAACGGATGCAGGGCGGCGACATCGGCACGGTGACACATGCAGAAGTGTTCCAGGCCTACGACCTGGAGGGCCCGTACGGCCGCCTGCTCGCGAACGACGATCATCATTGGGTGCGTCAGCTGCGCGGAGGGCTCTTTCAGAACGCCATCCCTCATGGTCTCGCAACGGTTCTGGAGCTAATACCGGACGAGCGGCCGGTCGTGTCGGCTACGTCCTGGAAGCGTGAGTACGAGTTCGATACCGAGCTGCAGCTTCTGATCCGTGGAGCGCGGACGTCGGCGACGCTGACGTTCGTCACCGGGCCCCGACCGGCCGCCACCTACGTGCGGGTGCACGGGGGCGGCGGCTGGCTCGAAGTGGACTTCGAGGCCCGCGCCGTCCGGCTGCGCGCGTCATCGTCGCTGCCATCGCTCGTCGCGAAAGTCCATGCTCCCTGGACGAGCGGGATACAGTCGGCCCGCACGCTGACGCGCAACGCGGTGCG
>DASUYI010000618.1:0-2220 GCA_036377475.1 Steroidobacteraceae bacterium
CGTAGACAGGCAGCGTTGCATTCGCCGCCGCGATCGCGCGCGTGACGGCCGCGTCGTCCGCTTCGTCGGCCGCAACGCCGACGAGCGCCACGACGTAAGGCCGCGCCTCGCCGCAGGCGAGCACCGGCCGGCCGTCGAGACGTTGGGAAACCTCGCTTTCGACCCACTCGGGCGAAACGTTGCGACCGAAACTCGTGATGAAGCGGTTGCCCAGGCGACCCTGCAGCTGCAGGAAACCGTCGTCGTCGAAGCGTCCGAGGTCGCCCGTCGCGAATTCCGCGCCGGCCGGCACCGGCGCGGCGCCGAGATAGCCGAGCATCGTGTTGCCCGCGACGTGCACCTGTCCCTGCGCGTCGACACGCACGCGCACGTGCGACAGTGGCCGACCCACGGCTCCGGTGCGGCGTGCCTGCGGCGTGTTGAGGCAGACGACCGACGCGCACTCGCTCAGGCCATAACCTTCGAACACCGGGATCCCGGCGGCGTCCGCGCGCGCGAGCAGCGCGGGCGACACGCGAGCGCCGCCCACCGCAACGAACCGCAGCGACGTGGGCGCGCGCCAGCCGCGCTCGGCGGCCGCAACGAGGGCCTGCAGCAGTTCGGGCACCAGGATCAGGCTGTTCGGCCGCAGCCTCGCAACGACGCTGGCCAGTCTCGCAACGTCGAGCCCCGCGTAGTCGATGCCGGTGGTGCCGCACGACGGAAGCAGGCAGGTGGCGCCGCGCAACAGCGGCGCGTAGAGGCCGGCCACGTTCTCGAGCAACGTCGCGAGCGGCAGCAGGCAAAGGTGTCGCTCGATGTCCAGCTGCGCCGTCGCGCAGGCCACGGCGCTCGCGACCGACTCGAGCGACCCGCCGGCCAGACAGACGCCGCGCGGCCGCGACGTACTGCCCGACGTGTACGTCACTTTGCCGGTACCGTGGGCCACGACCGGTCGTTTCGAGGAGTCCAGTTCGCGACGAAATCGGAACAACCCTGAACCCGGGGCCGCACCGTCGAGCCGCCAGCCCGGCAGCCTCGCCTGCGTGCGCGGAACGTCGTCGGTCAACAGCGTGTCGACGCCCGCGTCGTCGAGCGCGTGGACCGCGAGTGCGTCCGTGAACGAACCGGGCAGCGGCACGGAGAACAGTCCGCCGACGTGCAGCGCGAGGTCCGCAATCGCCCAGGGCACGCCGTTGTCGGCGAGCAGCGCGTAGCGCTCGCTCGTTCCCGCGACGAGCCAGTCGCGTTCACGCTCGAGCAGTTCCCGCAGCGCGCCGTACGTGACGGCACGCCGCTCGTCGGCGAGCGCCGTCGCGGCAGGGTCTGCGGCAGCGAGCGTGCGCAGGAGCACGTCACCGGCTTCCGGGCAGCCGAGCAAAGCCGGGCAGCCGTTCCGCGTCGCGCAGGTACCCCGCACACACACGCGGATCCGTTTCGTAGTATCGCCCCCACTCGTCGCGCGAGCCGCGCACGCTCGCGCCGTTGGCGCGCGCCAGCTCGATCAGCGGCGCGCCAAAGCCGGCCAGGATCTGCCTCACTGCATCCGTCGCGGTGAATACGATCCACCTGTAGCGCGCTCCCGCGAGGTATGCCGGGAGGTGCGCGACCAGGCGCATGGCGGCGCGACAACTTGCGCCGGCGAGGTTGCCGACTTCCGCGATTTCCTGGCGCGCGACGCGATCGATGCCCCGGGACGCCAGTGCCACTGCGAGCGCCTGCTCGATCGGTCGGTCGAGGTACTGCTCGAGGTACAGGCGGCCTTCGTGCGCGCCGCGGACGCCTGCCACGCCTCGCAAGGCGCCGGCACCGTCGCGATACGCGAGCAACGTCGGCATGAATGAGCGCACGGTCGCGCCATGCCTGGACTCGAACGCCGCCCGGACGAAGTGTTCGAGTTCGTCGCGGCCGGCGTCGGTGCCGTGAACCGCCTCCAGTCTCGTGCCTTTGCCAGTCAAACGCAGCTGCGCGTCCGGTTGCGCACTGCCGATCTTCTCCGTCGCGTGGCTCGTCATGTCGGTCGCGTTCAAGTCGACTCCTCGAGGCGTCCGCGCGTCGAGGGCGGACTTCCGTGAGACGACGCGACGTCGTGAAATCAATCGCGGCGTCGATCGCGACGTCGATGCTTCCGTAAACCCATGCGATTTCATGGAGTTAGCGCTGCCACTCGCGCGCCGGGCCTGGCCGATGGCCGACCGGCGATTGATTTGGCCGAGGTGCTGCGTCTTACTCGCATGCGCC
>DASUYI010000619.1:0-2395 GCA_036377475.1 Steroidobacteraceae bacterium
CGCGTAATCGCCGTACAGCCCGATCGGCATGCCGAGCTCGGCAGCGAGTGTCTGGACCGCGCCAAGCTGCTCGTCCGCGAGCCACTGCAGCCAGGCGTGGAACTGCACGTCGTCGACGTGCTTTCGCGCGAATTCGGCGACGCCCTGGCGGGCGGGCTCGCGCAGGTCCTCGGGCCAGGCCGGCCAGCCCCAGTACCGGTCTGCGTCCTGCGCACGCAGGTGGTCGGAGATCGCATCGTGCAGCGCGTGCAGCCGCAACGTGTCGCCGCGCTCGTCGCGGTACTTGCGGAACGCCTCGGCGCGCGGAGTCGCACCGGCGAGGTGACGTCGCACGAAATGCTCATAGACTGTGCGCAGCAGCGGCAGCTTGAGCCGCGTCACGCCGCGGTAGTCGACGTTCACCGTCGCGCGCAGCCGGTCGACCTCGGTGCGGAACTCCGCACTTTCGGCCTGCTGCTGCGCCTCGACGCACTCGCGGTATTCCGGAATGCGCGGCACGGCGATGTAGAGCACGTTCAGGAAATGGCGCGTCGAGGGGCTGTAGGGACTGAAATGCGCGGGGTTGGACGGGAACAACGCGTGCAGGGGGTTGAGGCCCACGAACGAGGCACCGTGCAGCGCGCAGCGACGAACGACCTGCTCGAGATCCGCGAAGTCGCCGATGCCCCAGTTCTCGCGCGACCGCAACGTGTAGAGCTGCACGGCAACGCCCCACGGTCGCTCGCCCGCATGCAGCGCTTCGGGCTCGAAGCAGCGTGGCGGCGCGACGATGAGCGCGCATTCCGCGGTGTCGTCCACGCCCAGCGAAGCGCGCAGCGTGTGGCGGCCGACCGGCAGCTCCGCGCGCACCGGCAGCAGCCTGCGCGTCCACGTACGTCCGGCCACCTCGTGTCGCTCCGTTTCCTGGAGGTCGCCGGCACGCACCTCACCGCCCTGCCGCGTACCGTCCGCGAGCGTGACGTGCCACTCGAGCCGGGACTCGAGCGCATCGGCGGCCACGTCGACCGCGACCGCTCGCGGGGCATGGCGCACGATCGCCACCGGCGGCAACAGCGACGCCCAGCGCGCGGTTTCGAGCCGCTCGAGTTCGCGGCGTGCGCTGTCGGCGTCGCCGACTTCGCAGCCCATCGCCGCGAGGATCGCGGCCTTGGTCTCGCGGCTGAAGTGCTTCAGCTCGCCACGATAGTTGTGGTAGGCATCACCGATGCCGCGGGCGCGTGCGAGCTGGTCGAGCAGCGAGTCGAGCATGTGGGACCCCGTTTCGCCTCGGCGCCGCGCCGGTTCTAGAGCTCGGCGAGTATCTTGCGGCGCAGTTCGTTGTACTCGACCTGCGTGATCAGGCCGTCCGCGAGCAGTTCGTTGAGCGTACGCAGGCGCGCGGGGACCGTGCGCCGCTCGGCGGCCGGTGGCGCACCTGCGGCAGCGCCGCCGCTGCGAGTCGTCTGGTCGATGCGTGCAGACTGCTCGCTCGCAAGCGGCTTACCTGTCGCCGCCACTGCGACCTTGCCATCCGGCGCCACGCCGGGAACGGCCGCGAGCCGGCTGGCCACCATGTCGTAGTCGTTCAGCACTCTCGCCTGCGTCTCCGGCTCGGTCGCGAGGATGTCCACGACCGGCGGTGTGGCCTCGTCCACATCGCCGCGCATGCCCCACTGCGACGAGTGCAGGCCGCGGGCGACCGGCATGGTCATCATCGTCTGCTGGGTCGACGTGAACAGGCCCGGGCGGCCGGTCTCCTCGATGTCGCAGCCGGTGACGATGACCGTGTACCCCCACGACCTCGACGGCACGCCGCCGAGGAACTCGGGTGGGACCTGAAATTCGATCCGGCGCGCCGCGACCCGGACCTTGGTCGGGAAGAAATAGAGGTCGCTTACGCGCTGCTCCGAGCGGCCCTCGACGGCGGCGAGGTCCTCCTTGCTGGTGCGTCCTTTCTGCGCCTTGAGTTCCGCCTCGTATTCCTCGTCGTAGTGGAGCTGCAGCATCGTGCGCGCGGTGTCGGGGCGGGGCGTGAGCACGATCGCCTTCTCCCAGGCGAAACCGCGATCGATCGTGACGCCGCGGCCGGGGACCGCGCCCGTCTCTCCGACGCCGGTCATGCGGTCGGTGTCGATGTAGATGTCGACGTTGAACGTATAAAAGCCGTTGCGCGCGATGCGCTCAATCGCCGTCTGGCCGATCTCGGTGACGCGGCCCACGGGGCTGCGGATCGGCTGCGCCAGCTCGACGACGAACCACACGCCGTCGTCGCGCTGCTCGGCCGTGAAGCGGACGAGGTCGAGGTCGCCGGGCTCGAGGTCGTCGCGGTTCGGGTAGAGCAGGGCGCCCGAGCCGTCGTCGTCGCCCTTCGGGTCCTCGATCGAGAAGAGCACCTCCGCACCGGCGGCTCGCGTTA
>DASUYI010000620.1:0-4222 GCA_036377475.1 Steroidobacteraceae bacterium
TCTTCGCGGTGCCCGCGGAAGACTACGTCGTCGACCCGATCGCGGCGCAGGCGCTCGAACTGCTGCTGATCCTGCACGCGGACCACGAGCAGAACGCCAGCACGTCGACGGTGCGGCTGGCCGGCAGCACGGGCACGAATCCCTACGCGGCGATCTCGGCCGGCGTCTCCGCGCTGTGGGGCCCCGCGCACGGCGGGGCCAACGAGGCCGTGCTCGAGATGCTCGAGGAGATCGGCACCGTCGACAACATCCAGAAGTTCCTCGGCCGCGTCAAGGACAAGGACGGCAACACGCGCCTGATGGGCTTCGGCCACCGCGTGTACAAGAACTTCGATCCGCGCGCCAAGATCATCCGGGAAATGTGCCACAAGGTGCTCGCGCGGCTCGGGCAGACCGACAATCCGCTGTTCGAGCTGGCGCTGCGACTCGAGGAGATCGCGCTCAAGGACGAATACTTCATCGCGCGCAAGCTCTACCCGAACGTCGACTTCTACTCGGGCGTCATCTACAGCGCCCTCGGGGTCCCGCGCTCGATGTTCACCGTGATGTTCGCGATCGCGCGGACCGCGGGCTGGGTCGCGCACTGGCTCGAGATGATCGGCGACCCGGCGATGAAGATCGGCCGGCCGCGACAGCTCTACACGGGACCGAAGCAGCGCGACTACGTCGAAGTGGACAAGCGCAGCTGAGCGAAGAGAGTGTCCGGTGTTCAGTGTCTAGTGTCTAGTGTCTGGTAGGAAGCGGCTCGGCCGCGCGCCGACACGGTCGGCTTCCTGCTAAACACTAGACACTGAACACTAGACACTGCGTCCCAGCAGCGCCTCTACTTCCGTCGCCGTCGCCCTTCGCATCGGCTTGCCGTCGACCGGACTGCACGGCGACTGGCGAATGCCGTCGAGCGGAAACACGACGGCATCGACGGTCTGGCGACCTGCGACGAAGCGGAATGCCGGATAGCTGACCGCGCGATCGCGCTCGAAACGCACGCGGCGCTCGAGCGCTTCGTGCGGCACGCCCCGTTCCTCGAGACGGATCGACACCGCCTCGGGCGTGTCCGAAAACAGATGCAGGTTGATTTCGGAATGGGCCGAGGCCGTCCCGGTGAGCACCGGCCCGACGAGTCGGGGATCGAAGTCGGCCAGCAGCCGCATCGCCTGCAGCGCCGCGCGGCGCAGGTCGGCGATCTCGGCCTCGTGGCGCCCGCCCGAGAACAGCCGCCGGCGCGCGAACAGTGCCGCCTCGATCTCGGTGTTTCGCGGCAGGATCGAGGCGTCCACCACGCCGAGGCGCTCGGCGGCCTTGCGCTTGGCGAGCAGGAAGTCGTCGATGCCCTGCTCGGACATCACGCGAGCGGCCTCGTCGGCCACCGCCTGTCGCAGCATTTCGGCACGCGGGTTCGGTCGTTGTCGGCTCATGGTCGTCTCCGTCCGCGTGTCCGCTACGGCCATTGGATCGTCGGGTGAGACGATCGTTCGCTGCCGGCCCGAGGTGCGCTAGAACAACGTGTCGTCGGCCGTGGACGGTTCCACCGTCTCGGCGTCGACGCCCGCGTCACTGTAGTCGATCGTGCCCGGTTGCGGAGCATAGTGCTCCAGGAACGTTTCGAACAATGCGCCCGGAGCGTTGGCTCGCGTCGGCGCACCGGTTTCGCGCGAGACCCACATGCGCACGACTCCCGGCGGCTCGGGCTGCCGGTGCTCGGGCCGGTCGCGCAGCGCTTCCTCCATGAAGTAAGTCCACATCGGCAGCGCGGTCTTGCCGCCCTCCTCCTGTTCGCCGAGCGAGCGCTCCTGGTCGAATCCGATCCAGACCGCCGCCGCGAGGTCGGCGTTGAACCCCACGAACCAGGTGTCGCGACGGTCGCTCGTGGTGCCGGTCTTGCCTGCGATGTCCCGCCGGCCCAGCGCAGTCGCGGCGCGTCGTGCCGTGCCGCGCTGGATGACGTCCGTCATCATGTCTGTCATCACGAAGGCGTTGGCCGCGGTGATCGCCTGCGGTGCGCGACGCTCCGGCGGTACCGCGCCCGTCGAGTCGCGTCCCGACGCGGTCGGCCCGGTCTCCTCGGCGGGCAGTGCCGTCGTGCGGACGTCGTCGTCGGTGGCCATGACGTCGTCGACGGCGTCGACCGACGCGCTGCCGGCGGCCAGCGGGTCCGACGTCGTGGGCGGCGCCGACTCGCACGTCGGGCAGGCGAGCGGTGGTTGCGCCCTGAAGACTTCGCGACCGGCCACGTCGCGGACCGACTCGATGAAATACGGGGTGACGCGCGCACCACCGTTCGCGAAGACGGCGAACCCCCGCGCCATGTCGAGCGGGGTGACCTGTCCGGTGCCGAGTGCGAGCGTCAGGTTCGCCGGCAATGCCGCGCGCGGAAAACCGAAGTTCGCGATGTGGCGCGTCACGAAGCCGACGCCCGCGCCGCGCAGCAGCCGGATCGACACGAGGTTGCGCGACCGTACGAGTCCCTCGCGCATCGGCGTCGGCCCGTAGAACTTGCGCGTGATGTTCTGGGGACGCCATTCCTCGTCGCCCTCGGCGCCGCCGCCGCCGGGCATCACGATCGGCGCGTCGTTGACGAGCGTGGCCGGCGTGAAGCCGCGCTCGAGCGCGGCGGAATACAGGAAGGGCTTGAATGCGGAGCCCGGTTGACGCTGCGCCTGCGTGACGCGGTTGTATTTGCTCGCGCCGAAATCGAAGCCGCCGACGAGCGCGACGATCGCGCCGTCGATCGGGTCGAGCGCCACGAGCGCGCCGGCGACCGCCGGCAGCTGGCCGAGCCGGAACAGCCCCTCCGGCAGCGGCTCGAGATACACGACGTCGCCGACCGCGAGCACGTCCCCGGCCGCCTTCGGCGCGGGGCCCAGGCCGTCACGTTCGTGCGCCGGCCGTGCCCACGCGATCGCGTCCCAGTCGAGCGGAAGCGCCACGCCGTTGCGCCGGATCACCGTGGCGTCGCGCTCGCCGACGCGCGTGACGATGGCGGTCACCAGGCTGCCGCGGTTGGGATTGCGCTTGAATGCGGCCCCGAGCACGATCGCATCGTCGAGTTTCGACGCGTCGAGTCGTTCGAGCGGCCCGCGGTAGCCGTGACGTCGCTCGTACTCGAGGATCGTGCGCCAGGTCGCCGAGTTCGCGGCCTGCTGCAGCCGGCTGTCGAGCGTGGTGGTGACCGCGTAGCCACCGGTGAGCGCCTCGGGCCCGTGCAGGCGCAGCATCTCCGCGCGCACCATCTCGGCGACGTGCGGCGCCTCGAGCTCGATGATGGGTCCATGGAGGCGATTCGCGATCGGCACGCCGTTCGCCGCGTCGTGCGCGGCCTGGTCGATCTTGCCGAGCTCGAGCATGCGCCGGAGCACGTACGCACGCCGGCCGTGCGCGCGCTCGACGTTCGCGACGGGGTTGTCGACGGACGGCGCGCGCGGCAGGCCCGCCAGCAGCGCGGCTTCGGCGAGACCCAGGTCGCGCACGTGCTTGTCGAAATACACCTCGGAGGCCGCGCCGATCCCGTACGCACGCTGACCGAGGAAGATCCGGTTCAGGTACAGCGTCAGGATTTCCTGCTTGGTGAACTCACGCTCGAGGCGCAACGCGAGAAAGACCTCCTTGAGCTTGCGTCGCAGCGTGCGTTCGGAGGTCAGCACCGTGTTGCGCGCGAGCTGCATCGTGATCGTGCCGCCGCCCTCGCGCAGTCCGCCGGCCGCCACGTTGGCCGCGAGCGCGCGCACGAGCCCCTGCCAGTCGACGCCCGGATGCTCGAAGAAACGATCGTCCTCGGACGCCAGGAAAGCGTCGACGACGACGTCGGGGATGTCGTCCCACGCGACCGGAATGCGGCGCTGTTCGCCGATCTGCGCCATGAGCTTGCCATCGCGTGAGTAGACCCGCAGCGGCATCTGGGTCTTCACGGCACGCAGCGTCGCCGCGTTCGGAATCTCGGGCGCAAGGAACTGGAACGCACCCGCGAATCCCATCAGGACCAGTGCCGGCACCGAAAACAGCAGCGCCAGCAGCGTGGCGAGGAGTCTCTTCATCACCCAGGAACCTCTGATTCACTCCCGCATGAGACGCGTTACGCGCGCGACCGCGTACGGCGAGGCGCGAGCCGCAGCCTCAAAGCTTGGTCCATGGGCAAGGCGGGTAACGACGTGCTGCGTCGTTCTTTCCGCCGCGGGCATCGTCGCTTCGTCGGTCGTGGATCGACATCCCCTCGATCCTCGCTTCG
>DASUYI010000621.1:0-2875 GCA_036377475.1 Steroidobacteraceae bacterium
TCGGGGTGCGGCCGATGGTGCCGAGGATGTTGTCGTAGATCATGGGACCGTCCTTTGCCGCGTGGCGCCGTCTTCTGCGCGCAACTATAGCCATGTCAGGCTGCGCCTTCATGCCGCGTGGCGATTTGGGCAGAACTGGCGAGCGTGCGCGACGCAACCGCCGAAGCCGACCTGAACCTGTCGCGTCTCGACGGACGAGAAGAGATTCGCGGGACCGTCCGCGGCACGGACGCCGCGGCCGGAGCCCCCAGGGACGGGTTCATGGCGTTCCCGCGAGCCATCTTGTCGCCCGGCGGGACGCGTCTCGGAGAAATTCCGGCGCAACGCTTGGCGGTTCTGCCGAGATTGCCACGCGGCATGAAGGCTCAGCCCGACATGGCTATAGTTGCGCGCAGAAGACGACGCCACGCCGGCAAAGGACCGTCCCATGATCTACGACAACATCCTCGGCACCATCGGCCGCACCCCGATCGTACGCATCAACCGTCTCGCGCCGTCGCACGTCAGCCTGTTCGTGAAGTGCGAATTCTTCAACCCGCTCGGTTCGGTGAAGGACCGGCTCGCGATCGCGATCATCGAGGATGCGGAAAAGCGCGGCGACCTCGAGCCCGGCCAGACGGTGATCGAAGCGACCTCCGGCAACACCGGCATCGCGCTCGCGATGGTCTGTGCGGCGAAGGGGTATCCGTTCGTCGCGGTGATGGTGGAGACGTTCTCCGTCGAGCGCCGCAAGATCATGCGCATGCTCGGCGCCAAGGTGATCCTGACGCCGGCAGCGGAGCGCGGCAGCGGCATGGTGCGCAGGGCCGAAGAACTCGCGAAGAAGCAAGGGTGGTTCCTCGCGCGCCAGTTCGAGAACGAGGCGAATCCCGCGTATCACCGCCAGACGACCGGGCCGGAAATCCTGAGCGACTTCGCCGGCAAGCGGCTCGACTTCTTCGTCACGGGCTGGGGCACCGGCGGCACGCTGACCGGTGCGGGCGAGATGATCCGGCTCGCGCGTCCCGAGGTGCGCATCATCGCGACCGAGCCCGCCGGCGCGTCGTTGCTTGCCGGTGCCGAATTCAAGCCCCACAAGATCCAGGGCTGGACGCCCGACTTCGTACCGAAGGTGCTCAACCGCTCGGTACCGCACGAGATCGTGCCTGTCACCGATGACGACGCGATTGCATCCGCGCGCGCGCTCGCCGCGAAGGAAGGCATCTTCTGCGGCATCTCTTCGGGCGGCACGTTCGCGGCCGCACTCAAGGTCGCCGAGAAAGCCCCGGAGGGCTCGGTGCTGCTCGCGATGCTGCCCGACACGGGCGAGCGCTATCTCTCCACGCCGCTGTTCGAGGGCGTGCCCGAAGGCTCCGACCCCGAACCCGGTTGAACCAGACGCGAGCGGGCCTGTCCGATCCCGTTCGACGCCATCCGCGCGCCCCGGTCCGTCGTCCTGGTCCGACCGCGCCAGGCGTGCGCTTGGTGGATAATCGCGGATTGGCCATCACCCGACTTGCGCGGCCCGGCGCGCGCGTGCAGCAGCAGCGACGACACATGCCTGAATCCCTGCGTAAGGTGCTGCTCGGCAGCCTGATCGGCGCCTTGATCGTCGCCTTTGCCTGGCACATTTCGGGTGAGCGTGCCAGCCGGGCGCCCGTCGCTGCAGCCGCCGGCGGTGCGCCGTCGGGCACCGGCGGTTCCGACAAGCCGTCCGGTCCGGCCATCCCGGTCGTCGTCGAGGAATCGCGCATCGAGCGGCTGCTGCTCGAGGTCGAGGCGCTGGGCACGGCCCGCGCGAACGAATCGATCGACGTCACCGCGAAGGTCGCCAACATCGTGACGGCCCTGCGGATCGCAGAGGGGCAGCAGGTCCGCAAGGGCGACGTGCTGGTCGAGCTCGACGGTGAACAGGCGCGAGCGGACCTCGCGGTGGCGCAGGCCGCGCTCACCGAAAGCACGAGCCAGCTCAAGCGCAGCCGCGAGCTCTACGAAACCAAGGTCCTGTCCGAGCAGCAGATCGAGCAGATCGAGTCGACCCACGCCGCGAACCTGGCGCGGGTCGCTTCGGCGCGTTCGCGCCTGAACGACACCGTGATTCGCGCGCCGTTCAGCGGCCGGGTCGGGCTGCGTCGCGTCAGCGTCGGCAGCCTGGTCGAGCCCGGCACGGCGATCACGACGCTCGACGACGTCGGCACGATCAAGCTCGATTTCTCGGTGCCGGAGATGGTGGTCGCGTCGATGAAACCGGGACTCGCGTTGCAGGCGACCAGCATCGCGTACCCGGGCCAGCGGTTCGACGGGCGCGTCGCGAGCGTCGACTCGCGCGTCGACCCCGAGACACGCTCGGTGATGGTGCGCGCGACCTTGCCGAACCCGCAGGGGCTGCTCAAGCCCGGCATGTTCATGACCGTCAGGCTCGCCCGCGGCGAGGCAGACGTGCTCGTCGTGCCGGAGGAGTCGCTCGTGCCCGAACAGGGCGACGTATACGTCTACGTCGTCACCGCAGGCACGGCGTCGAAGCGCAAGATCCAGACCGGCCAGCGCCGCGTCGGCAGCGTGCAGGTGACGGCGGGTCTCGAGCCCGGCGAACTCGTGGTGACCGAAGGCACGCAGAAGCTCCGCGACGGGGCCAGTGTCGAGGTCACTGCCGGCGGCGTCGAGCCGACGCGCGCGGCGTCGGCGGCGGACGGGGCGACTGCGCCGCAATGAAGCTCTCGGAAGTCTCGGTCAAGCGACCCGTGTTCGCCGCGGTCATCAGCCTTTTGCTGGTGATCCTCGGCCTGCTGGCCGCCTCGCGGCTGCCGGTGCGCGAGCTGCCGGACGTCGAGAGCCCGGTCGTCTCCATCGAAACCGACTACCTCGGCGCCTCGGCCGACGTCGTCGAGACCAAGAT
>DASUYI010000622.1:0-3137 GCA_036377475.1 Steroidobacteraceae bacterium
CAGCAGGACCCGGCCGTCCTCCGGCCGGAACACCGCACCCCGAACCTCGATCTTCGGTGTCACGTAACCGGTTTCGTTCGCCCACTCCTGCTCCAGCTCCGCGGGGCTGGATCCCGACCCGCCCGCGAGCAGTTCGGCTGCGATCCGCTCGATCTGCTCGTAACGCTCGCGGTCGTATTCGTCGCGGCAGAAATGCAGGCCCGTACGCGCGAGCGCATGCAGGCTGCGAAACAGCGCGAGGCGGTGCCGGGAATCGCCGTCGGGCGACACGTCGTCGCTCATGGTCGTGCACCGTGCCGCGTCGGTCTTGACAGTACTTGCATAATTATGCACATTTGCGCGTCTTTTATTCACTCGAACGGAACGAAACCGCCTTGGCCAGCCAGATCGACGCACAGACCCTGCGCCGGGCCGCGATCGTCCGCATCCTGCGCCAGAGCGCCGTGGCCCGGCAGGCCGAGCTGGTGGCGCGGCTCGCGCGCGAAGGATTCGAGGCCACGCAATCGAGCGTGAGCCGCGACCTGCGCGAGCTCGGCGTGGTCAAGGGCGCGGACCGCTACCTGCTGCCCGCGGTCGAGGACGCGCTGACGCCGAGCCACTTCGAGACGGTGCGGGCGTTCGTCAAGGGCTATCGCGCCTCCGGCCCGACGCTCACGGTGCTGCGCACGTCGGCCGGCACGGCACAGAGCGTCGCCATCGCGCTCGACAAGGCGCGCTGGCCCGAGGTCGTCGGGACGATCGCGGGCGACGACACGATTTTCATCGCCACGGAGAGCGCGCGCGCGCAGCGTCGGCTGCACGAGCACCTCCGCACCACTTTCGGACGCTGAGATTCCTTCGATGACCACGACTGCCCAGGGCGACCCGAAGCCCATCCTGCTCGCTTTTTCCGGCGGACTCGACACCTCGTTCTGCGTGCCGTGGCTCGCGGAGACCTACGGCCGGCCGATCGTCACGCTCACGGTCAACACCGGCGGCATCGACGCCGAAGCCGCGGCGATGCTCGAACAGCGGTCGCGGGCGCTCGGGGCCGTCGCGCATCATCTCGTCGATGCGCGCACCGCTTACTTCGAGCAGGTGCTCAAGTATCTGGTCATGGGCAACGTGCGCCGCGGCAACCTGTACCCGCTATGCGTCGGCGCCGAACGCGTCCTGCAGGCGCAGACCGTGGCGCAGTTCGCACGTGAACTCGGCACCGACGTCACCGCCCACGGCTCGACCGCGGCCGGCAACGACCAGGTCCGGTTCGAGGTTGCGCTGCGGACGCTGGCGCCCGAGCTCGAGATTCTCGCGCCGGTGCGCGACCGGGCGTTCAAGCGCCCCGAGCAACTCGAGTACCTGAGGAGGCGGAACCTGCCGGTGCCGCCGTTCGGCGCGTCGTATTCGGTCAATCGCGGCCTGTGGGGCGTCACGATCGGCGGCAAGGAGACGCTCGTCTCGGACACCTGCATCCCCGACGACGCCTGGGTGCTCACCCGGGATGCGTTCACGCAGCCGCACCCGCCGGAGCGTCACACGATCGGTTTCGAGGCCGGCGTGCCCTGCTCCCTCGATGGCCTCGCGCTCGACCCGGTCTCGCTGATCGAGCGGGTCGAAGCCATCGGCGCCCAGTTCGGCGTCGGTCGCGGCATCCACCTGGGTGACACGATCATCGGCTTCAAGGGACGCGTCGCGTTCGAGGCGCCGGCGGCCGAAGTGCTGCTCACCGCGCACCGGGAGCTCGAGAAACTCGTGCTGTCGGCGCGCCAGCAGCGCACCAAGGACGTCCTCGCCGGCCCGTACGGCGACCTGGTGCACGAAGGCCAGCACCTCGATCCGGTCTGTCGCGACATGGAAGCGTTCTTCGCCTCGACGCAGAAACGCGTGACGGGCGTAGTGCACCTGCTGTTCCGGCCCGGCGTCCTGTTCGTCGAGGGCACGTCGTCGCGGTACTCGCTGATGAAGGCCTCGAAGGGGGCCTACGGCGAGTCGGCCGGCGAGTGGACGCCGGAGGATGCGCACGGGTTCTCCAAGATGCTCGCCCTGCCCGGCATTTTCTACACGCGCGCCGGCCGGAACTGAGCGCCGAGGACCCGGGGACACTCACCGATGCAACAGAAGACCGTCGTCGTCGACAAGATCGCCTCGATCGCGCAAGCGTGCGGCCTCGGCCACGAGTTGCGCATCGCCACCACCGACATCCCGTGCGAGGAAGGCGTGGTGCTGGTCGTCGAGGTGCTCAGCAACAAGTCGACGTACAACACGCTCGAGCTCACCAGCGGCCGCATGGCCAAGGTGTCGCGCGGCGACGTGATCGTCGGCGCCCTCGGTCATCGCCAGGCGCTGTTCGGATACTCCGGCCACATCCCGGAGAACGTCCAGGCGGGCGACGTCGTGCAGGTGCTGAACATCGGCGGCGTGCTCGGCGTGTGCGACTCGGTCAACCCCGAGAAGGGCAAGCCGTTCGACGCGCGCGTGCTCGGCTGCGTGCTGCAGTTCCCGTTCCTCGGAGAGCGCATCGGCGTGCCGGCCCGCGTCGGCTACAAGCCGCTCGACCCCGGATCCGCGCTCGATACGCACGGCGTGCCGGTGGTCGCGCTCGCCGGCACCTGCATGGAGGCGGGCAAGACCGCGGCGGCCTGCGCCATCGTCGCGCGCATGCGGCACCGCGGCCTCGCGGTGCACGCGTTCAAGGCGACCGGCGTCTCGCTGCGGCGCGACATCCTGGCGATGGAAGACGCTGGCGCGCGGCGCAGCCAGATCTTCACGGACTTCGGCGTGGTCACGACCACGGCGAGGACCGGGCCGGCCCTCACGCGCACGATGCTGACCGAAATGACCCAGGGCCGACCCGACGTCGTCGTGTTCGAGCTCGGAGACGGCATCCTGGGCGCGTACGGCGTCGAGGCGATCCTCGCCGCCCCGGACATCGCCAGGTCGCTCAGCGCCGTGATCCTCTCGGCCAACGACCCCGTCGCGGCCTGGGGCGGCGTCAAGCTGCTGCGCGAGCGGTTCGGCATCGAGCCGTGTGCGGTGACGGGACCCTCGACCGATAACGCCGTCGGGGTCGACATCATCGAGGGGCAGATGAACGTGCGTGCGTTCAATGCGATGACCTCCGGCGCCGCGCTCGGGGGCCACATCATCGAGTCGCTCGG
>DASUYI010000623.1:0-2700 GCA_036377475.1 Steroidobacteraceae bacterium
GTGCGGTTCGTGACGTGCGACGTCTCCGGCGAGCCGGACGTCGCCGCGACGGTACGAGCGGCCACCGAGCGTTGGGGTCGGCTCGACGTCATGGTGGCCAACGCAGGGATCGGCGTGCGCGGAGCGGCCGACGAACTGGCGCTCGACGACTGGCGGCGCGCGCTCGACGTCAACCTCACGAGCGTCCTGCTGTGCGTCAAGTACGCCGTGCAGGCGATGCAGGGGCATCCCGGTGCCATCGTGAACACGGCATCCGTGATGGGCCTGGTCGCGCCCAGGGGCGCCGTGGCGTACGCGGCGACCAAAGGCGCCGTCGTCAACATGACGCGCGCCGCGGCGGTCGATCATGCGGCGCAAGGCATACGCGTCAACGCCGTGTGCCCCGGGCATCTCGAGTCGCCGACGAGCGTGGGCGGCGCCGCCGCACGCGCCGCCGACACGCGTGACCTGGTCGCGCGCTATCCGCTGGGACGACTCGGGCGTCCTGAGGAGGTCGCCCGTGCCATCGCGTTCCTCGCCTCCGACGAAGCCTCGTTCATCACCGGCACCTGCCTGGTCGTCGACGGGGGCTACTCGGCCCAATGATTGACATGGCCACAAGCCGTTTGCTAAGGTTTTAACCGACCGCCCGGACGGTCTTTTATTTATACGACCGTCGCGCCAGGCTGCCAGCGCGGCCACGGATCCCACACCTCGAATACCTGGAGAGCCCGGACATGACCGCAGAGAAGGACGTGATTCAGTACGAGCTGGCGAGCAACGGCATCTGCACGATCTGGCTGAACCGCCCGCACAAGCGGAACTGCGTCAGCCCGCAGTTGCTGCGCGAGCTCGAAGCCGCGGTGGACCGTGCCGCCCTCGACGACGCCGCGAAAGTGGTCGTCTTCCGTGGGCGTGGCAACACGTTCTGCTCCGGGGCGGACCTCGACCTGCTCGTGACGCCGGTGCTCGGCGAGTCGTCGGACTCGTTGCAGCTCGCGATCGACTCGGCGCGCACCTACGACAAGATGTTCAACATGAAAAAGCCGACCGTCGCGGCGGTCGAGGGCTATGCGGTCGCGGGCGGGTTCGAGCTGGCGATCTCCACCGACTTCCTGCTCTGCGCCGACGAGTGCCGGATCGGCGATTTCCACATCCGCCGCGCGCTCTTCGGCGGCGCGGGGCCGATCTACCGCCTGCCGCGCTACATCGGCCTGCGCAAGTCGAAGGAGCTGATGCTGACCGGCAAAGTGCTCTCGGGCCAGGAGGCGGCCGCGTGGAACCTCGCCAACGCTTCGGCGCCGGCGGCCGAGTTCGACCGGCTGATCCAGGACTTCTGCGCGCCGATGCTGGAACTCAGCCCGTTCTGCATGTGGATGACCAAGAAAGCCGTCAATAGAGGACTCGACGCGGACACCGAGAGCCTGATCGCGCTCGAGACCATGACCTGCAACGTGGTCCACCACTCGGCCGACGCGAAAGAGGGGGTCAAGGCATTCATCGAGAAGCGCAAGCCGAACTGGGTCGGCCGCTGATCGTCGCATCACGGCCGGCGTGACCGGCACCAGGACCGTTCGGAGTACAAGGGGGAAGACATCAATGTACGCACGGCAACAGTCGAAGCTCGCGCTGGCCATCGGCCTCGTGCTCGGATCCAGCGCGGTGCCCGGACCCGGCATCGCCCAGGCTCAGGAGACGGCGGCACCCGCGGCCGCCCTCGAGGAAGTCGTCGTGACGGCGCGCAAGCGCGAAGAGTCGCTGCTCGACGTTTCGGCGGCGCTCGACGTCGTCGGAGCCGACGACCTGGCCACGCAGCAGCTCAACGACGTCGAGGACCTGCAGCTGCTCGTGCCGACGCTCAACGTCGGCGAAACCGTCGGCGCCATGAAGGTCACGATCCGCGGCCTCGGCAACGTGTCCAACACCCGCGGCGAGGATTCGATGGTGGCGTTCCACGTCGACGGCGCCGTCGTGTCGCGCCCGGAATCGCAGGGCATGTCGCTGTTCGACCTCGAACGCGTCGAGGTGCTCCGCGGCCCGCAGGGCACCCTGTACGGCCGCAACACCACCGGCGGCGCGATCAACGCCGTGACGGCCAAGCCGACCGACGCCTTCGAAGGCTATGTCACGCTGAACGTCGGCAACTACGACATGCTCAAGGTGGACGCGGCGCTCAGCGGGCCGCTGGGCGAACGAACCCGCGGCCGTTTCGCCGTCACGTCCACCGACCGGGCGGGCTACGGCGAGAACATCACGACGGCCAACGACATCGACGACGACCACCGCTGGGCCGCGCGTGGCCACCTCGAGTTCGACCTCCGCGACGACATGACGCTGCTGTTCACGGGCGAATATGGCAAGCAGGACGACGCGAGTGGGCTGTTCACGTACCTGACGCCGCTCTACGTGATCGAACCGCCAGTGGCGCCGCCGACCCAGGCGCCGAAGGGCGTGGGCGGCTTCTCCGACCCGGGTTCGCGGGACGGCGCGGGCAACATCGATCCGCAGATGGAACGTGAGACGACGTCCGTGACGGCGACCTACACCTGGAACATCAGCGACACGCTGACGCTCAGGGACATCTTCAATTACCGCCGCCTCGACTTCTACCTCGCCCAGGACCTCGACCTCTCGACGGTCATCCCGCCGCCCAACACGACCGCGACGGTCGCGATTCCGCTCGACGAAGACCAGATGAGCAACGAGTTGCAGCTCATCTAC
>DASUYI010000624.1:0-4271 GCA_036377475.1 Steroidobacteraceae bacterium
TTCCGCGACGACCTGTTCGCCGAATACAAGGCGCATCGGCCGACGATGCCCGACGACCTGCGAGCGCAGGTCGAGCCACTGATCGCCGCGGTCGAGGCCCTCGGGCTGCCACTGCTGCGCGTGGTGGGCGTCGAGGCGGACGACGTGATCGGCACGCTCGCGCAGCGCGCGGCGGCCGGCGGCCGTCCGGTGCTGATCTCGACCGGCGACAAGGACATGGCGCAGCTCGTGACGGACCGCATCACGCTGGTCAACACGATGACCAACTCGTCGCTCGACCGCGCCGGCGTCAAGGTCAAGTTCGACGTCTACCCCGAACAGATCGTCGACTATCTCGCGCTCGTCGGCGACGCGACCGACAACATCCCGGGCGTGCCCAAGGTCGGACCGAAGACGGCGGCCAAGTGGCTCAACCAGTACGTCACGCTCGACAACCTGCTCGCGCACCAGCACGAGATCGAGGGCAAAGTCGGCGAGAGCCTGCGCGACTCGCAGGCGGACCTCGCGCTCTCGCGCCAGCTCGCGACGATTCGCTGCGACTGCGAGCTGCCGTTCGGCCCGCAGGACCTCGAGCGGCGCGAGCCCGACGCCGCGCGCCTGCGAGAGCTCTACACGCGGCTCGAGTTGCGCTCCCTGCTGCGCGGCCTGGACGCCACGAGCACCGGCCCCAACGCGGGCGGCGAGATCTTGCCTGACGTTGCGCGGCGCGCTGGTCCCGTCGACGTATCCCGCGGCGCGCTGCCCGGGCAGCCGCACGTGGCCGCGGTCGACGCCGTCGCCGCGCCCAGCGCTGCGGATCAGGTGGCCCGCTGGGCGCCCGGACGCAACTACGAGCTCGTCCTCACGCCCGACCGCTTCAACGCCTGGCTCGAGGTGCTGCGTGGCGCAGCGCTGATTTCGTTCGACACGGAGACCAGCTCGCTCGATTACATGGAGGCGGAGATCGTCGGCGTCTCGTTCGCGGTGGACGTGGGCCACGCCGCCTACGTGCCGCTGGCCCACACCTACCCCGGCGCGCCGCAGCAGCTGGACCGCGACGAAGTGCTGCGACTGCTGCAGCCGCTGCTCGAGGACGCAGGCCGCGCCAAGCTCGGCCACGACCTCAAGTACGACGCCCACGTGCTGCGCAACCACGGGATCGAGCTGCGCGGGATGCGCTTCGATTCGATGCTGGAGTCGTACGTATTGAACAGCGTCGCGACCCGCCACGACCTCGACGCAGCCGCGCGGGCCTACCTGGGGCTCGAGACGATCCGATACGCAGACGTCGCGGGGAAGGGCGCGAAACAGCTCGCGTTCAACGACGTGCCGGTGGAGGCCGCCGCCGAGTATTCCGCCGAGGACGCCGACGTCGCGCTGCGGCTGCACCACACGCTGTGGCCGCGGTTCGAGCAGATGCCCGGGCTCGCGCGGCTGTACGTGAACATCGAGCAGCCGCTCGTGCCCGTGCTGCTCGACATGGAACACTGCGGCGTGCTGATCGATGCGCAGATGCTTCGGCGCCAGAGCCAGGAACTCTCGCACGGGCTGGTCGAACTCGAACGGCGTGCGCACCAGATCGCCGGCCGCCCCTTCAACGTCGAGTCGCCGAAGCAGCTCCGCGAGGTGCTGTTCGGCGAGCTCGCGCTGCCCGTCAAGCGCAAGACGCCGTCGGGAGACCCGTCGACCGCGGAGGACGTGCTCGAGGAACTCGCGGAAGAATACGAGCTGCCGCGCGTGATCATGGACTACCGCGCGCTCGCGAAACTGCGCTCGACCTACACCGAGCGGCTGCCCGAGCAGGTCAACCCGCGGACGGGACGCGTGCATACGTCCTACCACCAGGCGGTCGCTGCTACCGGCCGCCTGTCGTCGACCGATCCGAACCTGCAGAACATCCCGATCCGCACGCCCGAGGGCCGCCGCATCCGCCAGGCGTTCGTGGCGCCGCCGGGCCACGTGCTGCTCGCGGCGGACTATTCGCAGATCGAGCTGCGCATCATGGCGCACCTCTCGGGCGACGCGGGGCTCATGGAGGCGTTCGCGTCGGATCGCGACATCCACCAGGCCACCGCCGCCGAGGTGTTCGGGGTCGGCGCCCCCGAGCAGGTGACGGCGGACCAGCGCCGCGCGTCCAAAGCGATCAATTTCGGCCTGATGTATGGCATGTCGGCGTTCGGGCTGGCGCGCCAGCTCGGCATCGAGCGCGGCGCTGCCCAGCGGTACATCGAGCTCTACTTCAACCGCTACCCGGGCGTGAAGCGCTACATGGACGAGACGCGCCAGATGGCGCGTGAACAGGGGTTCGTCGAAACCGTCTTCGGTCGCAGGCTCTACCTGCCGGACATCCGCTCGCGCAACGCGGCGCTGCGCTCGTACGCGGAGCGCAGCGCGATCAATGCGCCGATGCAGGGCACGGCGGCCGACATCATCAAGCGCGCCATGATCGAGGTGCACCGCTGGCTCGCAGGCATCCCGCATGCCCGGCTGATGATGCAGGTGCACGACGAACTCGTGCTCGAGGTGGCCGAGGACCGCGCGCCGGACATTGCGGCCGACCTGCGGGGTCACATGGCGGCCGCCGCCGACCTGCGCGTGCCGCTCCGGGTCGACGTGGGAATCGGTCGCAACTGGGACGAAGCGCACTGATTCCAGGCCGCGTTCCATCCATCCGTTCCGGACGACGCAGAATGGCGCGCGTTGCGCTGCAGCAAGTTTGCGAATGATTGCAAGCGCGTGTTGCTACAATGCAACCCAGCTCGCAGCTATGCATTTTCCCTCTGCTGTCAACCGATGCCCGGCTGTAGCATTTTTACCATCGGGAGGCCAATCCGGTGACCGATTGGCGCCGGTCCCGGTGAGCGGCCCCCGCTTCTAAGGAGTCGAGAATGAAGAAATATCTCTTTGCGGCAGTCGCGTCGGTGCTCCTGGCCGCCCCGGCCATGGCGGCCGACGACGGCGGCGTCTACGTCGGCGCGGGCGTCGGCAGCATGGGCGTCGACATCGGCGGCTTCAGCGGCGACGACATCGGTTTCAAGGTGTTCGGCGGCTGGATGTTCAACCCGTATGTCGGGGCCGAGCTCGAGTACTTTGACGGCGGCACGGCGGAAGACCGCGGTGTCGAGGTCGACATGTCGGGCTTCAACGCCTCGTTGCGCGGCGCCTACCCGGTCAACGAGCAGTTCAGCCTCTTTGCGAAGGTCGGCATGGTCTTCTGGGAGGCGGACGTCGACGCGTTCGAGATCAGCGGCAGCGACGACGGCGAGGACCTCTCCTGGGGCATCGGCGCCGGCTTCGACTTCAGCGACACGCTCGGCATGACGGTCGAGTACCAGGGATTCGACATCGAGGACACCGACACGGTGGACCTGATCTCGGCCAGCCTCGTCTGGAAGTTCTGACGCCCCTGGCGTCGCGGACGGGCCCGCCGTGTGGCGGGCTCGTCATTTCTGCAACCCCGCGCATGCAGTCTGCGAACTTCGCCCGGCCAAGCCCCGTCCTACCGTGGAGCCGAGCGCAGCCCGACGCGGTTCACGATCATTTTTACCTGTAAGAACAAGGAGTTTGGAATGCGGAAATCTTTGCTGGGTCTCGTTGCCGCCTCGTTGGCCATGTGCCCACTGCTCGCCGCCCAGGCGGAAGACATCAGCTACACGTACGTCGACCTCGGCTACGTCACGACCGACCTCGACGGTGTCGGCAAGGACCTGGACGGCTTCGTGCTGCGCGGCTCGTTCGAAGTCGCCGACGACTGGTTCCTCTATGCGCGCTACCTCGACCAGAGCGTGAAATTCTCTGGCGTCGACTTCGACTTCCAGCAGTACTCGGTCGGCGGGGGCTACGCGTGGTCGTTCGCGGACAACATGGACCTGTACGGCAGGCTCGGTTACACCGAAGCGGAACTCGAAGTCTCCGGCGGGGGCTTCGGCCAGTCCAGCGTGGACGACGACGGGTATGAACTCGGCGTCGGCATCCGCGCGCGGCCGGTCGATGCGCTCGAACTCGAGGGCGCGATCAACTACGTCGACCTCTCCGACTCCGGCGACGACACGTCCTTCGGCGTGGCGGCGCGCTGGTTCATCACCGATGTGTTCGCGCTCGGCGTGGAAGGCGACTTCGCCGACGATGCCGACACTTACGGCATCGGCTTCCGTCTGCATTTCGGCAACTGATCCACCGATCAAGGAGCGATCCCTCATGCGCAGAACCACGGCATTGGCCGCGACGACGGCCCTCGGACTTCTCGCCGGCCCCGTCTTTGCGGCGGACAACGGCATCTACCTCGGCGCGAG
>DASUYI010000625.1:0-2171 GCA_036377475.1 Steroidobacteraceae bacterium
TACATCATCACCAACGCCCACGTGGTCGAAAACGCCACCGACATCACGGTGCAGTTGCTCGACAACCGCTCGCTCAAGGCGAAAGTGGTCGGCACCGACCTGGGTTCCGACGTCGCCGTGCTGCAGGTGCAGGCCGGCAACCTGGTCGACCTGCCGATCGCCGATTCCGATCGCGCCGAGGTCGGTGACTTCGTGGTCGCGATCGGCAACCCGTTCGGCCTCGGCCACACGGTCACCTCGGGCATCGTCAGCGCGCTCGGCCGCTCGGGGATCAACCCGGAGGGCTTCGAGGACTTCATCCAGACCGACGCATCGATCAACCCCGGCAACTCGGGCGGCGCGCTCGTGAACCTGGGCGGACAACTCGTCGGCATCAACTCCGCGATCCTTTCGCGCTCGGGCGGCAACATCGGCATCGGCTTCGCGATCCCGTCGAACATGATGAAGATCGTGATGAACCAGCTGATCAAGTACGGCAAGGTCAAGCGCGGCGTGCTCGGCGTGAACATCCAGACGCTCGTGCCGGAGATCGCGCAGAGCATGGGGCTCGCGGACGGCATCCAGGGCGCGCTCGTGTCGCAGGTCGTGGAAGGCTCGGCCGCCGAGAAGGCCGGCGTGCGGGCCGGCGACGTGATCACGGCGATCAACAACCGCGCGGTTCGCGACGCGGGCCAGCTGCGCAACGCGATCGGGCTGTTGAGCGTCGGCGAGAAGGTCGACATCTCGCTGCTGCGCGACGGCAAGCCGCGCCGCGTCACCGCCACGATCAGCGAGCGCGATGCCGCCGCCGAGGCCCGCGTCGCGGGCACGACGCATCCGGGGCTCGAAGGTGCGGACATTGCCGACGGACCGAACGGCGTGCTGATCCGCAGCGTCGCCGACGGCAGCCCGGCCGCGCAGCGCGGCCTGCGGACCAACGACGTGATCCTCGCGGTCGGTCGGACGCGTGTCGCGAACGTGGCCGAGTTCCAGCGCGCCACGGAAGGCCAGTCCGCGTTCGTGGTGCAGATCCGGCGCGGCAATGCGATGCTGGTGATTCCGATCCGGTGATGCGCCCGGTCCGCCGGGCACGCCGGACCAAGAGCAGGCGAACGAACATGACTGCTCACAAGGTGTGCGTACTCGGCGGAACCGGCTTCATCGGCCGCGAGGTCGTCGCCCGGCTCGACGGGCGCAGCCGCGAGGTCAAGGTCCTCACGCGAAACCCCGCGCATTCGCGCGAAATGAAGGTGTTGCCCTCGATGCGCCTCGTGCGGGCCGACGTGCACGACGAGGCCGTGCTCGCGCGCGAGTTCGACGGTTGCGACGTCGTCGTCAACTTGGTCGGCATCCTGAACGAGCGCGGGCTCGGGCGCGGCAGCGGCGAAGAGTTCCGTCGCGTGCACACCGAACTGCCACAGAAGGTCGTGCGCGCCTGCAGGCGAGCCGGCGTGCGCCGCTACCTGCACATGAGCGGCCTCAAGGCCGACTCGCAACGCGGACCGAGTCACTACCTCCGGAGCAAGGGGCTCGCCGAGGACTACCTTCGCGAGCACTGCACGGACGGCGCACCCGAGTACGTGATCTTCAAGCCTTCGGTCGTGTTTGGCCCGGGCGACGCCTTCGTCAACAACTTTGCCGGCATCCTCAAGCTGACGCCCGGCGTGCTGCCGCTCGCCTGCGCCGATGCGAAGTTCGCACCGGTGTACGTGGCCGACGTGGCCGATGCGTTCGTAGAATGCCTCGAGCGTCGCGACGCCGCGGGCCAGGCCTACGAACTCTGTGGACCGGACATCATGACGCTCGGCGAGATCGTGCGAATGACCGCGCGCATCCTCGGACTCAGGCGAGTCGTCGTGCCGTTGCCGCGGTCGCTCTCGCGCGTACAGGCCGCGGTGATGGACTACGTGCCCGGCAAGCCGTTCTCGACCGACAACTTCCTCTCCGCCACGCTCGATTCGACCTGCGACTGCGACGGGCTTGCGGCGCTCGGCATCGAGCGGACGACGATGCGCGGCCCGATCGAGAAATACCTGCGGCCGCGGTAGGGGACACTCCGAATTTCGCGGAAAATGGGGACACTCCGAATTTTCGGAAGGAGCCCGGGTTTGCCCGGCGAAAATCGCGGTGTCGCCCCGGCAAGGGCTCGACCTCACGATCGGGAATGCCCGCAATTTCGGCAACGGCTCGAC
>DASUYI010000626.1:0-2417 GCA_036377475.1 Steroidobacteraceae bacterium
AGCGCATCGAGACCCGCGTGGCCGACGGCGCGCGCTTCGTACTGCGCGACTCGCAGCTTGGCGGCTCGCTCTCGCGACTCGACCTGCACGTGAGCCTCGGTGGTCGCGGCGCCAGCACCGAGTTGACGGGCGTGTTTCTCGCCGACGGATCCCGCCACCTCGACACCCACGCGCTCGTCGAGCACCGCGCGATCGAGACGACCAGCCTGCAGGACTACCGTGGCATCGCGGCGAACAAGGGCCGCGGCGTGTTCAACGGCAAGTCGATCGTGCACGCGGGCGCACAGAAGTCGAATGCGCGGCAGGTCAACCGCAACCTGCTGCTGACCAAGGGCGCGGAGATCGACACGAAACCGGACCTCGAGATCTATGCCGACGACGTGCCGTGCAGCCACGGCACCACGACCGGCCAGCTCGATCCGGCCGCGCTGTTCTACCTGCGGTCCCGCGGCCTGGACGAATCGGAGGCCCGCAGCGCGCTGACGCGCGCATTCGCCGGCGCCGTGCTGTCCAAGGTCGACGTGCCGGCGCTCGCCGATTTCGTCCACGACATCCTCGACGACCGCCTGACCCGCCTGCTCGACGAGGTGACGTCATGAGCGCAGTCCCCGCCGCCCGCAAGACGACGGCACCGCATGCCGCCCTGGACGTCGCCTCCATCCGTCGCGATTTCCCCGTGCTCGAGCGCACGGTGCACGGCAAGCCGCTCGCCTACCTCGACAACGCCGCCTCGAGCCAGCGGCCGCGCGCCGTGATCGACGCGATGTCGCACTATTACGCGACGACGCACGCGAACGTGCATCGCGGCGTGCACACGCTGAGCCAGGAAGCGACGGACCTGTTCGAAGGCGCACGCGAGAAGGCCCGCCGATTCATCAATGCGCGTTCGACGAAGGAGATCGTCTTCGTCCGCGGCACGACCGAGGCGGTGAACCTCGTGGCGCAGAGCTTCGGTCGCCCGCGCTTCGGCCCGGGGGACGAGATCCTGATCTCCTGGCTCGAGCACCACGCCAACATCGTGCCCTGGCAGCTGCTATGTGAGCAGACCGGCGCGACGCTCAAGGTCGTCCCGATCACGCTGCGCGGCGAAGTCGACTACGACGCGTTCGCCGCGCTGCTGTCGCCGCGCACGAAACTCGTGGCGCTCGCCCATGTGTCGAACGCGCTCGGCACCGTCGTGCCCGTGCGACGGTTCATCCAGTTGGCGAAGACGCGCGGCGTGCCGGTGCTGCTCGACGGCGCGCAGGCGGTGCCGCACCTCAAGGTCGACGTCCAGGCGCTCGACTGCGACTTCTACGCGTTCTCGTCGCACAAGATGTGCGGCCCGACCGGCATCGGCGTGCTGTATGGGCGCGAGGCGCTGCTGCGCGAAATGCCGCCGTGGCAGGGCGGCGGCGACATGATCCTCGCGGTCACGTTCGAGAAGACCCTCTACAACGACCTGCCGTACAAGTTCGAGGCGGGCACTCCTGCGATCGCGGACGCGATCGGCCTCGGCGCGGCGATCGACTACCTCGAGTCGCTCGGGATGGAACGCATCGCGGCGGCGGAGCACGAGCTGCTGGAGTACGCCACCGCCCGCGTCCGGGACGTGCCCGGCGTCCGCCTCGTCGGGACCGCGCCCGAGAAGGCCGCGGTGGTCTCGTTCACGCTCGACGGCGTGCACCCGCACGATCTCGGCACCATCCTGGACCACGAGGGCGTCGCGATCCGCACCGGCCACCACTGCGCCATGCCGGTCATGGACTTCTTCAAGGTGCCGGCGACGGCGCGCGCCTCGTTCGCGTTCTACAACACCCGCGCCGAGGTCGACCAGCTCGTCGCGGCAATACACACGGCACGGGAGATGCTGGGCTGATGGACCTCAAGGACCTCTACCGCGACGTCATCGTCGACCACAACCGGCACCCGCGGAACTTCCGCGAGATGCCGGATGCGGACCGGCACGCGGACGGATTCAACCCGCTCTGCGGCGACAGGCTGACGCTCTACGTCAAGCTCGACGGTGACCGCATCGCCGACGTCTCGTTCCACGGCAGCGGCTGCGCGATCTCCGTCGCGTCGGCCTCGCTGCTCACCGAAAGCGTCAAGGGCAAGAGCGTGCCCGAGGCCGAGCGGCTCTTCGGCCAGATGCACGAGCTGCTGACGAACGACGAGGCGGCCGTGGACGTGCCGAGCCTGGGCAAGCTCGGCGCGCTCTCGGGCGTGCGCGAGTTCCCGGCCCGCGTCAAGTGCGCGAGCCTCTGCTGGCACACGCTCGACGCGGCGTTGCACAGCCAGGAACACGTTTCGACGGAATAACGATCCATGTACAGAGTCGACAACGAGCCCGTGACCTTCACGCGCGACGTGGACGCGATCATCGTTCCGGCCGGTCTCGACGTGAAGATGCGGCAGGGCCAGCAGGGCTACATCAC